>JALVEJ010000034.1 GCA_027031025.1 Flavobacteriales bacterium
CAGTTGGGTTAACTCCCAGTAACCATTGGTCTATTTCATAAAGTTCTTTGTCATATATATGTGAATTGATATAAGGTAATACCAAGTGAATACCGTCGAAAATCATCACTAAAAATAAAGCGGGATAAAACAATAGCAGATATTTTTCCCATTTTTTTTGATGTTTTTTTTGTCTGATTTTAATGATATAAACCATAAAAATTAATAAACCGGCAAGCAATAAAAAGCCATGTAATTTATAGGCGGAAACAGGAAAGCTAATGATATAAAAAATGAAAATGGCTAACCAAAATGTCAAGTTAACCATATCTACTAAACTTAGTTTTTTTCGTAAAGAAATCATGTTCTTTTCTTAAAATTCTTTGGCATAAATGCGTCGTCGCATATGTTGGCGGTGTTTAAAGTTTTTAAACATTTGTAGGGAAGGTTTGTTATCTTCCAAAATATGGCTGGTTATGGCTTTGGTAACACCATTGTCAATACAGGCTTGGGTCATGTTTTCATAAAAAATAGCCGGCACACCTTTGCCTTGAAAATCAGGATGAACCGCATGTAACAATAAATCTATCGTATCATTAAAATACATGGCTTTGAGTAAATGAAACCAACCGAAAGGTAACATTTTTCCTTTGGCTTTTTGCATGGCTTTTGATAAAGATAAGAAACCCAAACCAAATCCGATTAATTTGTCGTCTTTGTCGACAACCATACCGACATATTTCGGATTAACCATGTCAAAATACATTTTGGTATAGTAGTCAATTTGTTTTTGAGTCAACGGCACAAAACCATACAAATCTTTATAAGAAAGATTAATTAAATCAAAGAGTTGCTGAGCATAGGGTTTGATTTGTTTGGCACTCTTAAATTTTTTGTATTTTAAGCCGTATTTTTGTTGCACAAGCTTTGATATTCTTCTGATTTTTTCAGGCACTTCCTTGATATGTAAGTCCAATTCCATTTGTAACCAATCGGTGTCTTTATGAAAACCCAGCGCCTCCATAAATTTGGGGTAATATGGATAATTGTAAATTTCAGCTTGGGTTGAGAGTTCTTCAAAACCTTCGACTAACATACCTTCCAAATCCATATCGGTAAAACCGAGCGGACCATGAATACCGGTCATGCCTTGTGTTTTGCCCCAGTCTATGACTTTGTTGAGCAATGCTTTGGCAACTTCTTGATCTTCAATAAAATCAATCCAGCCGAAACGGATATTTTTTTCATTCCAGATTTCATTGGATTTATGATTGATAATGCCGGCAATACGTCCCACGATTTTACCGTCTCGGTATGCTAACCAATATTTGGCATCGCAATATTCAAAAGCCGGATTTTTGGATTTATCCAAAGTTGACATTTCAAAAGTATGCAAGGGCGGCACCCGGTAAGGATTTCCTTTGTAGAGTTTGTCAGGGAAAGCAATGAATTTTTTTAAATCTTTTTTGGACTGAACTTCTTTGATTTCTATGGGTGCCATAATACGTTATTTAAAAGATTAGAGTTTTTTAGCAGAATCGATTAAAACCTCAATAGAACGGTCAATTTGTTCTTTGGTATGGGTTGCCATCAACGAATAGCGTAAGATTGCTTTACCTTTTTCAACAGCCGGATGCACAACCGGATTGACGTATACACCATTTTCTAACATCATGGTTGCTAAGTGATAGGTTTTGATATCATCGCCTACATGAATGGGGATAATAGGTGTCGTGCTTTCTCCGATATCAAATCCGTTTTCAACTAATAATTTTTTGGCGTAATTGGTATTTTCCCACAAACGGTCAATGCGTTCCGGTTCACGATTGATGATTTCAAGCGCTTTTAAAACCGTTGCTGCCGAGGCAGGCGGAATACTAGCGCTGAACAGCAGCGCACGGGCATTATGTTTTAAAAAGTTGATGGCATCCTTGCTGCCGGCAACAAATCCGCCAAGCGAAGCTAAGGATTTACTAAATGTTCCCATGATAATGTCAACCTTATCGGTAACACCGAAATGATCCGCAGTGCCGGCGCCGTTTTTTCCTAAAACACCCAAGGCGTGAGCATCGTCCACATAAACCGATGCATTGTACTTGTCTGCTAGTTCGGTAATTTTATCTAACGGGGCAATATCGCCTTCCATACTAAATATGCCATCCATGACGATTAAAATAATGCGGTCTTGATCAAGACTTTGGAGTTTTTTCTCCAAATCTTCCATATCATTATGCTTATATTTTAAAACCTTGGCAAAGGATAAGCGAGTGCCTTCTATAATGGAAGCGTGATTTTTTTCATCTAACAAAATATAATCATTGCGTCCGGCAAGAGCGGCAATACTACCTAAGTTTGACTGAAATCCGGTGCTAAAAACCGTAGCCGCTTCTTTCCCGACATAAGCTGCCAGTTCGGCTTCCAATTGTTCATGCAAATCTAAATTCCCATTCATCAATCGGGAACCCGAAGCGCCGGTTCCATATTTATCGAGTGCCTTTTTGCCGGCTTCTATAATTTCGGGATGTTGGGTTAAACCTAAATAACTGTTGGACCCGAACATCAGTGTTTTTTTGCCTCTTAATATCACTTCCGTATCTTGTCCGGTCTCAATAGGATGATAAAAAGGGTAAATGCCTTGTTCCATAAACATTTGCGGAATGCGATATTCAGCTAGTTTCTTTTCTAATGGCTTCATATTTTTATAGTCTATGATTTGCTATTTTGGTTATTTGAATGTATACAAGTAGCAAAACTACAATTTTTTTTCTAATCAGTAAAGAAATTGTAAACAATATTAAAGTAAGATTCATAACATAAATTCTTCTAAATTATATAATTTTTTGTATTTTTACACAAATTAAAATTTAAATTTATGGAAACATATCAAAAAGTTGATAAAAAACTCAAATTTGGAATAACCGGTGGCATTTTGCTGTTTATTCTGTTGATATTGATTTTGTCATCTATGACAACTATTGAAACAGGATACAAAGGCGTGTTATACAAAACTTTTGGCGGTGGTGTCGATACGACACAAATTCCTTTGAACGAAGGCTTTCATTTTGTAGCACCTTGGAATAAAGTTTATAAAATCAATGTCAAACAACAACAACTTTTTGAGAGTATGAAAGTCTTGTCGTCTAACGGTTTGGATATCCAGTTAGATGCAACGGTTTGGTTTCAACCCCGTCATAAAGATTTAGCCAAATTGGTCAAATTGCGCGGACTTAATTATATTGATGATGTGATTAAACCTGCAGTGCGTTCTGCAACAAGAAATGTAGTAGGACGTTACACGCCGGAAGAAATTTATTCGACTAAAAGAGAAGCGATTACCCAAGAAATTTTTGATGAAACCAATAAAATTCTAAATGAAAATTTTGTGCATCTTAAAAATGTCTTGGTGCGTGATGTCACCTTGCCTTCAACTATCAAAAATGCCATAGAACGCAAATTGAAACAACAACAAGAAGCCCTCGAATACGAATACCGTCTGCAAAAAGAGAAAAAAGAAGCCGAACGAAAACGAATTGAAGCCAAAGGGATTAAAGATTTTCAAGATATTGTCTCAATGGGTATTTCCGATAAGCTTTTGCGCTGGAAAGGCATTGAAGCTACTTTAAAACTGTCAGAATCGCCTAATACCAAAGTGATTATTGTTGGCGGAAAAGATGGCTTGCCGATTATTATGAATGCGGGGCAATAAGTTAATGAACGATTGTTTTATTAGATCTGTTTCAATTTTTTGAATTGATGCCGGTTATTTCAAAATTCGTCGTGCTGTAACATAAGAGCGTTGCCAATATCTTAAATCCAAACGAGACTTGGTAACCCCTTTTGATGACGAAGCATGCATAAAAATGCCATTACCCATATAAATACCGACATGATAATATTTACGAGTCGGGTGAAAAAAGACCAAATCACCGATTTTTAATCGGCTTTTCGATATTTTTTTACCGGTTTTCATCATGGCTTTGGTCGTTCGGGGTAGAGATATACGAAAAGCATCCATATATGCCCGTTGCACAAAACCGGAACAATCAAAACCAAGCGATGTCGTGCCACCATATCGATACTGAACGCCTTTGTATTTTTTGTAAACTTTTTCCAGCTTTTGTTTTACGGTATTATGATGATTTACAGTTGTTTTACTTGATTTACATTGGCTGAAAAACAGGCTTATGATTAGGATTATCAGTAGATGTTTTTTCATTTATTGATGAATTGATGAGTTGATGAATTGATGAGTTGATGAATTGATGAGTTGATGAATTGATGAGTTGATGAATTGATGAGTTGATGAATTGATGAGTTGATGGACATTTTTAATTTTTCAAACATGCTATTGATAATTTAATCCTTGTTTTTTAATTCAAATTCAAATAGTTATACAATCGTGCCAAACTTGTTTCAAAATTTTCATTGCCGACTTTAAAATTAAGGTCGGCATGTTTTTCATAAATTGATTTTCGGCTTTCAAACAAGGCTTTGACATAATCGTTAAATTCATTTTCTCTTAAATCTTTCAGTAGCGGACGCTGTCCCCTTTGTGTCTTTAAACGTTCTATTAAAACATCAATATCGACATTAATATAGATTTTAAAAAAATTTCTCAATTCCAACAACTTACGATTGGTTGGTTGCAAAATACTACCACCGCCTAACGATAAAACAACATTATCATGATTTTGTTTAATAAAATTTTTTAAAACCAAATGTTCTACTTTTCTAAATGCGATTTCACCTTCTGATTTAAATATATTGTTGATAGTTTTGCCGGTAAAAGCTTCTATTTCAACATCTAAGTCGATAAAATCATAGCCGAGTTTTTGAGCTAACTTTGCTCCCAAGCTCGATTTACCTGCCCCCATAAAACCGTATAAAGCTATGCGCATTATGTTATTTTTTAGATTACAAATATAGGTTTTGATTCCGGATTATTAAAAAATTTATAAATCACAATAAAATTTTGTAGCTAAATTGCTCAAAATTTTATTTATATAAGCCTTTGATGTCCTTTTAAAAATATTGTATTTTTGCGCTTATGACAAACACAAATTTTACAAATTGGCATCAGGCGATTGCCGGTGACCGGCTACTGATGATTGCCGGACCTTGCAGTGCTGAGACCGAAGCGCAAGTTTTGGCAACAGCGCAGGGTGTTAAAAAAGCAGGCGGACATGTTTTAAGAGCTGGTATTTGGAAACCGCGTACCCGCCCCGGAAATTTT
>JALVEJ010000035.1 GCA_027031025.1 Flavobacteriales bacterium
AACCGGAATTGATTTGAAGAAAAACGCACAAGGCAATAGGGTTTTGGTGGCAAATGCCAAATTTTATAATCCGAATTTGCTGGGTGGTCAATTTCAAATAAAAGATGTCAAAGTTTTTATCAACGACAGGTTTTTGGCAAATTTAAATGCAAATACATACAAAGTGCCGTCCAAAAAAGATTTTGTGGTGCCGCTTGAAGTGGATTTTGATATGAAATTTTTAAAAAAAGATAACTTGTTAAATACCCTAAATGCAGCACTTAACAATAAATTAAAAGTGCAGTATAAAGGTGAAATTTATTATGTCAGTCATGGTTTGAACGTGCCGTATGCAGTTGATTATACACAAAATATAAAACTTATTAAATAATGGCAACCGATACTTATTTTACCATTGACAAGCAGCCCGACCCGGCTGTTTTTAAAGATAGAAAAAGCAAATTTATCGGTTATGCCATTCCCGTTTCAAGTGTGGAAAAAGTTAAATCGGAGGTAGAAAAATTGAAAAAAGCGCATCACAGCGCCCGACATTGGTGCTATGCTTACCGTATCGGTGTGGACAATTTAATGGAGCGGGCAAATGATGACGGAGAACCTTCCAATTCTGCCGGTCAGCCTATCTTAAATCAAATCAAAGCTAAAAATCTGACAAATGTTTTAGTTGTGGTGGTGCGATATTTCGGTGGTGTCAAATTAGGCGTAGGCGGTTTGATAAACGCTTATAAAACAGCGGCTCAAATGGTGTTGGACCAAGCCGAGGTTGTTGAAAAAATCAGAAACAAACGCTTAAAGATAGGTTTTGATTATCAAGATATGGATAAAGTGATGCGGTTGATTAAAGAACATGAATTGGAGATTGTATCACAAAATTTGCAAGAAAAAGGCGAAGTTATGGTGGCTATACGTTTGAACGATTTTGAATCGGTCAAAAATCAATTTGAACGTATACATACTTTAAAGGTAGCATCCGTTTAAATTTTTTATAGAATTTTTAATAAAAAACGGTTGCCCAAAAAGAACAACCGTTTGATATGGTACCTCGGGTGGGAATCGAACCCACACTCCGTTGCCGGAACTGGATTTTGAATCCAGCGCGTCTACCAATTCCGCCACCGAGGCAATTGCGAGTGCAAATATAAAAAGATTTTTAGAAAAATGACTTTTTGTGTTTGAATTTTTTTTAAAAATCAAAGAAATAGTTGGGTGTTTAGTTAATTCAAATGTGGATTTAAAGGCGCATTCTTCCAAATGACATTTTCCGGATTTATAGCCACAATTTTTTCTTTCCAAATATTGCGTGGATTAATATCGAATATATTGATGTCATTGGGCATAATAAACCAAGCTTTTTCTTTGATTTCGTCTTGCAATTGTCCGGGTGCCCAACCACTGTAACCTAAGAAAAAACGGATATGGTTTTCGTCTATCAAGCCATCTTTGAGAAGTTGTTTAATGAGTTGAAAATCACCACCGATATATAGATTGTTGGTTTTGTCAAAAGGAATGGCATGAGGTATCAGTTCCGGCAAATTGTGAATGTAAAAGAGATTAGAGGTTTCTACCGGTCCGCCGTTCCATATTTGGATATTGGAAGGAATGTCAGGAAACACATCATTTAATCGTAATATTAAAGGTTTGTTGAGCATAAATGCCATACTACCTCTGTCATTATGTTCGGATAATAACAATACGGATTGATTGAAAATATGGTCCATTAACAATTCGGGAGTTGATACTAATAATTTGCCACTGCTTGGTTTCATTTTTTGTTTGGTTATTTGTCGATTTGGTGTTTACATTAAGTTCAAAAATAATACCATAACCATAAATCTGAAAATATGGCATAAAAAAAGCCGTTTCTAAAAAACGGCTTAAAAACTCAGTTTTAATGTTTTTTAGTTTACTGATTTAGCCAAATCAGAACCGGCTTTAAATTTAACCACTTTTTTAGCGGGGATTTTAATTGTTTTACCGGTAGCAGGGTTGCGACCTTCACGGGCTTGACGGGTTTGAACCGAAAAAGTTCCAAAACCGATTAAAGCTACTTTGTCACCGCTTTTTAAAGCGCCTTGAACATTGTCTAAAAATGATTCCAAAGCTTTTTTGGCTGCTGCTTTTGAAATGCCGGCATCTTTGGCCATAGCATCGACTAATTGTGATTTGTTCATAATCGTGAAATTTTAATATTTACTGTTTAACATTGCAAATATAGTATTTTTTTTCAAAAAAAATAATTATTGATTTAAAAACCTTGTTTTTATTGGCTTTGCGGGATTTTTTCTTGTAAAAAATGGTCAATTATAATATTTTTAGTCAGTTGGTTTTTTAAGGATTATTATGGTTGTTAATTGATTGATAAACAATGATTTATGTTTTTTCTAGTCAAAATAACTTTCGCCTAAAATTATAATTTTTATGTTTTTTTTAAAACTTAACATATTGTGTTTTTTGATAAAAAAAATGTTAAAAAACATCAATTTTTTAGCTTATTTAATGCTTTTTTTTACCTTTAAAGCCAAAATAATTTTTATGAGAAAGCTTTTAATCTGTTTTTTAGGCTTAATGAGTATACAACTTTTGGCTCAAAAATCTATTAGAGGACGCGTTTATGATGCGCAAACCCGAACGCCACTAGCTTTTGCCAATATAACTTATGAACAAAACAAAGGCGTGGTGTCAGATTTTGACGGTCAATTTGAACTGATGATTCCAAAGCAGTATCGAAAGTTTAGGGTTAATTATATTGGTTATCAACAGCAAGTAATCTCAATTAAACCACAAAAAGATTATTATAAAATATTTTTAAAGCCATCAGCAGAACAGTTGGATGCTGTTGTGATTAATGGGAAATATGTCAATCCGGCTATTGCTTTAATGAAAAAAGCCATTAAGCTCAAAAAACAAAATAATTATCAAACCAAACTAAAAAAGTATGCATTTACCAAGTATATGAAGTTTGTTATTGGCGGCGAAACGGACAAAATTGATAAAGATTTTGACACCATTTACAAGAATGGTAAATTTTACCGCTTAGATTCTACATTTTTTCATTTTAAAAAAGATTTAAGTCATAAATATATTTGGCTTATTGAAAATATTGTTAAAGTCAACGGAAAAAACGGACAAGAAAAAGCCGAAGTCATTGCTACGCGAACGGCCGGTTTAAAACAACCGCTTTACGAACTGCTTGCTTTACAGATATCCGGACAAAATGTTTATAATGACCGGTATCAATTTTTATTCAGTTCTTATATCGGGACTTTTGCCAAGTCCTCTTTTAAAACCTATCGTTACGAAATAGACGATACCATCCGTTGGCACAAGCGTCCGGTTATCGTGGTCAATTATAAAAATACCAAAAAACCCTTGATCTCAGGCAAAATTTATCTGGATTTGGAAACTTTGTCCATCGCACATTTTACATTGAATACTTATAAAGATTATCAATTTAACACGGTTTATCGTTTTGATTATTATCCGGCAGAACAATTATGGTTTCCCAAAGAAGTTACTATGAAAATCAAAAAAGCAGAAAAAAAAGAAGGGATTAATTTAGGTGGACAAGTTCAGATTAAAAGCATAAAAAGAGATTCAATAGTGGTTGATAAAAAAGGGGATACCTTGCGTTATACCCGTAAAAAAGATTTGTTGGATTATGTTTATGCCGATTATCGTTTGCATTTTTTTGATGTATTGTTAGGTAAAAATTATCCCGACAAAATAACCTACAATATGCAAGTGTCACCTTTAGCAGCGAAACGCAGTCGTGAATTTTGGGAAAAAATGCGTCAAGAAACCTATACCCCCAAAGAGTTGCGCACTTATCAGTTTATTGATTCTGCGGCTGAAAAAGATAAAGTCGAGTTCAATATACATAAATATAAACGTTTGCTGGATGGCTATTATCCGCTGACCGGAAAAATTGATTTGGATTTGGTCAACCTGATAGATTACAACCGTTATGAGGGTTTACGTATAAAGCTTGGCGGTCGCACCAACGAAAATTTTTCGGATAAATGGCAAGTATCGGCTTACGGCGCTTATGGTTTTAGAGACAAAGCTTTTAAATACAGCGGAAGCTTGCGCTATAAAGTTTGGCATCAAACGCAAACTTATTTGCAATTATCATATACCGATGATTTACAAAAATCGGCGGCATTTAAATCATATTTCGGAAGGAATTTGTTCAATATCATATCGCATCATTATGCCGATGATAAGTTTTACCGGCATCAAACGGCTAATTTTAAGGTATCGCATTTGTTGTCGCCGCATTTTAAAGTGAATTTGGGATTGTCCAAAAGCTATTTGACGACTCTATTTCCGATTCCTTTTCATCGCGGCCGCTTAGAGTTTACCGAGAAAGATTATATATTTTATAATGTAGGACTGGCATTTACCCCTTTTGCAAAATACTATCTGGCACCGGAAGGCAGGAGATTGCTCAAAGATGGTTATCCTAAATTTTATTTAAATTTTGAAAAAAATATCCCGCAATGGCAAACCGACCAGACGAATTATTACCGGATTGATTTGCAAACCTATTTCAAAAAAACCTTTGTCAACCGAGATTATACGGAGTTATATGTGCGTGTAGGCATGGCGTCGCAGGGTGCCGGCATTGACAAGTTGTATATGCCGGTTACCAACGATTATCCGGGGGCTAATCCGCTCAAACGTTTCAATATTCCGGAAACATTTGCTTTTGAAACGATGAAAGATTTAGAGTTTGTTGACAATTTTATAACGACCGCTCATTTGCAACATACATTTACCCGCCTAAAAATATCTTCTAAACACACTATGGATATTCGGCTACTTGCCGGTGCTGCCTTCGGGTTGAGTTATAATGATAATAAATATGCCGGAATCAAATCTTTGGATAGTATTTATTATGAAACCGGTATTGAGTTTCGACGTCTGTTTTCTAATATAGGACTTGGTTTTTATTACCGTCTCGGTGCTTATGCATACCCAGAATTTTGGGACAATATGTCCATTCGCCTGACGATTGATCCATTTAATTTTAAATTGAATTAAAGGCTTTTTGTAGCAGTTTGTTTTCAGGGCAAACGCACTATAAAAAAATTAAAATATTTCTTTTAGCCCCATAGGGGCGTCCTGTTTGTAGAACATAATACCATTACAATTCGATAAAGCCCCATAGGGGCGACCTAATAAAATTATCAA
>JALVEJ010000036.1 GCA_027031025.1 Flavobacteriales bacterium
TAGGCAAATCACGATAAGATTGAATCCAACGTTTATAAGTATCCCAAATAATGGTTTCGGAAGTTGGACGAATAATCAATTCTTCTTCCAATTTGGCTGCCGGATCTACTTCAATACCTTTACCGTCCGGCGTGGTTCGTAAGCGGTAGTGTGTAACCACAGCCGCTTCTTTAGCAAAACCATCAACGTGCTTAGCCTCTTTACTAAAATAAGATTTGGGTATCAAAAGCGGAAAATAAGCATTTTGGTGTCCGGTTTCCTTAAACATTTTGTCAAGTTGCGCTTGCATTTTTTCCCAGATAGCGTATCCATAAGGCTTGATAACCATCATGCCGCGTATTCCGGAATTTTCCGCTAAGCCGGCTCTGACTACCAATTCATTGTACCATTTAGAATAATCTTCGCTGCGTTTAGTCAATTTTTTACTCATTATCTGAATTTTGGTATAATTGTTGTGTTAAAAAAATTATAAAATGTCTTTGCGACAAATTATTTTGCAAAGCTAATTATTTTTATTAAATTTAACTTTAAAATTTTTGTTTTATGAAAACCTCTGCTTTTTTTCGATATTTTCTTTCCGGCTTACTACTGCCGGCATTGATATTATCCCTGTCCGCATGTGACAGTTATTATAATGTATCGGCTTCGGATGGCATCTATGACGACAGCCCTTCCGGTTATACAAGCACTAAAGAACAACCGGTGCAAAAAGTAGTTGAAAAGAAAACGGTTATCATTAAAGAACAACCGGCCAAACAATCTGATGAAAATTCAAAATCAAATGCTTTCTACGAAGAATATTTCAAAAACAAAGCACAATTATATAATGAAATTACCGATGATGATATTGTTACCGGTGAAGACGATTATTATTATGATGATAGTGATAACGACGAAGTTGAAAATGATGACGACTATTATGTAACCAAAAAAGAGGTTTATATTCACAATTATTATTACGATTCATTTTGTTGTGACCCATGGTATTATCGCCCCTACTATTATCATCCTTACAGACCATATTGGTCAGGTTTTCATATCTATGTAGGTGCCGGTGTCTTTTTTAACTGGGACTATACTTGGTATGACCCTTATTATAATCCTTATTCATACTGGGGATATTATCCGAGTTATTACAACTATTACGGCGGCTATTATGGTGGCTATTACGGCTACAATAATTATTATTACGGACCGGTTTATAACAACTACTATTATCGAAACAGAAGAGCTTTTGTAAGAGGCAGACGTAATTATTACACCAGACGCAACAATAGCTTATTCGCCTCACGCCGAACCAATCGTGACGGCAGAATAACCCGTAGCGGATTATCTACAAGCAGAACCGGTAGCAACACAAGAAGTAGCAGAGTTGATCGCACCGGCAGAAACACTTTAACCGGACGGGATAGCCGTGCCGGAAGAGTGGAAAGAACCGGTAGAAATACACGCACCGGTAGAGTTGACCGGACAAACCGTACGGACAGAACCGGTAGAAGCGGGCGTGAGATACGAACCGGCAGACAAACACATTCCGGAAGAGTTGAGCGTGTCAGAAGAGACAGAACCCCGAGAAGCAACCGTACACCGCGCACCAACACTACACCACGATACAATAGAGTAGAACGCAAACCCGCACAAACTGAACGCCAAACACGACGAAGCCACTCTACTTCAAGACGCTATAATACTGCGCCAAGCAGAAATAACCGTTCTTATCAAAGAGCTTCAACCAGAAGTAGAAATTATAGTAGTCGTTCATCAAGAAGCACGCGGTCTTATTCCCGTCCTTCTAGAAGTTATTCGTCCGGTAGCTCCTTTTCATCAAGTCGCAGTTATTCGTCAGGACGCTCATCCTCAGGAAGCCGTGCATCACATTCCGGCAGAAGACGGTAAATATTATTTAAACAACTAAAACTAATCTTATAAAACAACGCCCGAAAGGGCGTTTGTTAAAAAAGTTTTATAAAATATTTTAAATTTTTTCTGTATGAAATCACTATATCTTTTTTTCAGTCTTATTTTTCTTTCTGTTGGTCTCAACGCCCAATCTTTTGAAGATGGCTGGCGTTATCAAAAGGACAATTTGACCGGCACCGCCCGTTTTACAGGCATGTCGGGGGCTTTTAGTTCTTTGGGTGGCGATTTGAGTGCAATTAGTTTAAATCCTGCCGGCGCCACAACTTTTACAACCAACAGAATAACCGGCACTCTATCTTTTTACAACACTAGCAACAAAGCAAATTACTTTGATCAATACAAACAAGCAGATTATACGTCTTTTGACGACCGTTTTATCGGTATGGATCAAATAGGAGGTGTTTGGGTGTTTCAATCGGATGTCAGTGATTGGAACAAAATAGCCTTAGCTATCAACTTTAATAAAGACGCCGATTATGGTGATAACATCAAAATTGCGGGCATCAATCAAGCCGGCAATTCGGCTACCACCTATTTTGTTAATAATGCCAATGGTATTCCGCTAGCTGACCTCAAAATGGTTGACGACTATACTGCCGATTACCAATGGTTAGGCGAAAACTATGACTATGGGGCGCAACAAGCCTATTTGGCTTATCAAGCTTATGTAATCAATCCGGTTGACCCGAGTGATGACAACAATACGCAATATGTTGCCAATGCCGCCTACAACAAAGTCCGGCATTTTAATAAAATTGGAAGTGCCGGCGATAAAACCCATGTCGATTTCAGCATTGCCGGAACTTATCTTAAAAAATTACAACTCGGTTTTAGTTTTACGGCATACAGCATTGATTATTTGGAACGCAATAGTATCGAAGAAGACAATTTCAACGCTACGTCAGATTTACAATATTTAAAATTACAAAACACTTTGCGGGTTGAAGGCTCCGGTATCGGGATTAAATTCGGTGCCATATATAAAATTGCGCCCAAGACCAAATTGAGCTTGGCATATCACTCACCCGAATGGCTGGAAATCAACGAATATATGAAGCAAGCCATTCATACGGAAATGGTCAATGGTGATGTGTTTGACATCAAACCCGATGTGGAAAATGAATTTGCGCCTTATAAAATTATTACCCCTTCCAAATTTATAATGGGTGCTTCAACGGTCATCAACAAAAAAGTGGTTTTATCGGTAGACTATACTTATCAAAACATGTCTAAATTGCATTTCAAAGAAAAAATTGCCGATGCCGACACAAGCTATTTTGATAGTTTGAATGATGATATTGCCGCTAGCATGCAACCGGTTCATAAACTCAATGCCGGTGGCGAAATCAAATTGGATAATGTATATTTAAGAGCCGGCGGTTTTATGTCCACTTCGCCTGTTAAGAACAACAAAGACTTGTATGCATACCAAGGATATTCTGCAGGATTGGGTTATAATTTCGGTAGTTTTGTTTTAGATTTTGCTTTTTTACACCGGTCAGAACAAATTTCAAAAAATGTTTTAACTTTACCGGATAATGCCATCATCAATACCAATGTTAATAAATACTTATTAGGCATTCGATATAATTTTTAAACTAAAAAAAATAACTATTTATGAAACGTATTTTTATCTTGTTTTCCATCTTTTTTGTTACCAACTTGTTTTCACAAGAAGCTTTACCGCTGGGTGTCAGTGCGCTTGTTGACGTGTATAAAGGGGAACTTAACAATCAATTTGGCAAAGGCAACATTGAGATAGATGATAATCTGAAAATAAAAAATCATGTCGGTTCGCCGCTGCTGTTAACCAAATGGTCCAAAGCCGAAGTATTGTTTAATGACGGTAAATTATACACCATTCCTTATGTCAATTACAATGCTTATGACGATAGTTTCTTGATTTACTTAAAGGGTTTAAAATCTGATTTTAAAGGCATGGCATCAGAAGATTTTCCACTGGTTAAACTTACCGGAAAAAATGTTATTGCCATAGCTTTAACTAATGATGAGGATGGCACGGTGCGTTTTGTCAGAGTTTTGCCCAATCGTTTTGCAGGCGCACCAAAAACCAGTTTTTTTGAATATTTCAGCGTCAAACCCAAAGATGCTTTAATATTGAAAAGCACTTATAAAAAAATCAAAAAAAATCACATGAAAGGCATGCCTTATTCCGACAGTTCGGAAGATTTTGAATTTAAAACTTTTAGCACTTATTATATCAAAAACAAAGACAAAATCTTCGTGCCGGTTCATCTGAGCAAAAAAGCTATCCTTAAAGCCATTAATGACCCTTCGGCTGTCAAACCGCTCAAAAAATATATCAAAGCTCATCATTTAAAAATGGGCAAACCGCAAGATGTGCAAAAATTATTGGCATACTATTTTAATGAACTTAAAAAGTAATATCTTTCAATTTTTTAAAAAACCAAGTGATTACTCAATCATGAGTTAATTTCTTTTTTTTAAAAGTCCATTGCCAATAAAAATATGGGAAAACCGGAAGTGCGGCAGTAATTGAAGCGTCAATATCTTGCAAGTAAATCTGATATCCGATTAGTTCCACTCTAAAAGTTCTTAAAAAGCCCCATTTGTTTTTGTAAAAAGGTGCCAATCGAAAACCATAAGAGATTTGTTGTTTCTTAGGGACATTATCTAAATACACGAATGTTGTGCCGTATGAAGTCGTAACATGAAAACTCATCCAAGCTTTTGTTCTGAAATCCAGACTTAAATTGAAATCAGGACTCCATAGTTTAGGATAAAATTTTTCAATCAAATGGTCTGGATTGTCATTGCTGAGGTATAAATTTTCAATGTAAGTTGCTCCAACAGAAACATGTGTGTAAAATTTCGATGTAATTTTCCAGCTTAGATTGATATGATTATACCAACTATTGCCTTTTCTACTTACAATTGGCCGTTCCGATTGGACAACTTCATACCACAAATGTTGATACATAGTTTCAAAAGCTATTGCCGGTTTTAGTTTGTTTTGCCCAGATAATCTAAACCTAAAATTAAAACTAGGCACCGGCAAATGTGGTTTTTGAAACATGCCGCCTATCAAGGGCAAAAAATCTATTTCTGCTGTAATGTTATCGGTGATGCCCCACCATGCCCAACTTGGCAACGGCAAGGTAAAAGGCGATTGGTTATAAACAAATTCGCCTTTCTTTAAGGTATACGCCGTAAAACCGTCAGCCGGATGCAAAAAAGTTTCTGTTTGTAAACCTTTTAATGAATCATG
>JALVEJ010000037.1 GCA_027031025.1 Flavobacteriales bacterium
TATTCCTTTTGGGAGGGAGGATTATGTGGTTTTTAGTCTTTATCGGATTATTCTGTCTTTCTTATGCTCAGGATAGGGTGATAATTGAAAAAAAAGGACAAAATCACTACCACGTTGAAACATACACTGAGCCTTCTTATAAACCAAAAAGGGAAAAATACAAAAAATCTCACAGATACAGGAAAAAAAGCAGATTTTATGTTGCATCAAAAAAAGGAAAGGTATTTCACAGACCATCTTGCCGATTTGCCAAGAAAATTAAGAATAAAATGATTTTCAAAACCAAAAGAAAAGCAAAAAATTCAGGTTTAAGACCATGTAAGCTCTGTAAGCCTTAACATCCTTAGTTCAATGCCTGTGATAAAATATCTATCAAGTTCAATATTTTCTTTAGGAGAGTTAAATGGACATAAAAGATTTTGAAAAAAGGAATAAAGATAAAATAGCTGTAATAGGCCTGGGGTATGTCGGACTTCCTCTTGCTGTTTTACTGGATAAAAGATTTAATGTAATAGGTTTTGATATAAACAAAAACAGAGTAGAGGAACTGAAAAAAGGATACGATAGAACAAGAGAAATAGAAACTAAAGACCTGAAAAACGCACAGATAGACTTCACATATAATCCAGAAAAATTATCACAAGCAAAAGTTATGATAATAACAGTCCCTACACCTATAGATCAGCACAACATCCCTGATCTAAGACCAATAAAATCAGCAACAAAAACTGTTGGAAAATACATGCAAAAAGGCTCGGTTGTAGTTTATGAGTCAACAGTCTATCCAGGTTTAACAGAGGAGGAATGTGTTCCTATCTTAGAGCAGGAAAGTGGTCTAAAATGGAAAAAAGATTTTAATGTGGGATATTCTCCAGAAAGGGTAAACCCCGGGGATAAAAAACATACAATAGACAAAATAATTAAGGTTGTTGCAGGGGATACCCCTGAGATTACAGAGTTTTTGTCAAAGCTTTACGGAAGCGTTATAACAGCAGGCATACACAAAGCTCCTGATATAAAAACAGCAGAAGCAGCAAAGGTAATAGAGAACACACAAAGGGATCTGAATATAGCCCTTATGAACGAGCTGTCTGTAATATTTAACAAAATGGGAATAGACACAAAAGCTGTTTTAGAAGCAGCTTCAACAAAATGGAATTTCCTCAGATTCGAACCGGGGCTTGTAGGTGGTCACTGCATTGGCATTGATCCTTATTATCTTACTTTCAAAGCCCAGGCTATAGGACACCATCCTGAGGTGATCCTTGCAGGAAGAAGAATAAACGATTACATGGGCAAGTTTGTAGCAGAAAACACAGTCAAAAAACTGATAAAGGCAGGAAAGGCTGTAAAGGGAAGCAAGGTTCTGATATTAGGTCTAACATTTAAGGAAAACATAGCAGACATAAGAAATACTAAAGTGATAGATGTTTATAAAGAGCTAAAAGAATACGGAATAAATGTGTACGTACACGATCCATTTGCATATCCCGAAGAGGCAAAAGAAGAGTACGGAATAGATTTATTAGATGACATAGGAAAAGAATCTCCTTATGATGCGATAGTAGTAGCGGTAAAACACAGACCATTTATTGAAGAACTGGACTTTCAGAAATACAAAGAGTTGATGAAAAAAGATGGAAAACCTGTTTTAATAGATATCAAAGGTTTATATAACAAAGAAAAAGCTATCAGAGAAGGATTCCTATACTGGAGATTATAAAGACAACTGTACCAAAGGCAAGGTTTTTCCCTGAAGAGCTTAACTTAATAATAAAAGAATTTAAAAAAATTCCAGACCTGATAATACTAAATAGATATTCAGAGAAATAAATAGATTTAAACTATAGACCTTATAGGAACTGCATGTAAATTTTTACCAAAAGGTAAAACTTTATCTCCATTATAAAAAACAATACCATATTTAACTAAATTTTTTATTTCTCTTATATTTTTAAAATCTTTATCTGATATAGTTTCTTTAGCTTTAACTTCTACTGCTATAAGCTCATTTTTGTACCTTATCAAAAAGTCAATCTCTTTCTTATCTAAGGTTCTATAAAAATAAATTTCAGCAGGAAACCAACTGTATTTAGCATGTTTAAGAAGTTCATTAAATACAAAGGTTTCAAAAATAGAACCTGCATAGGAACTGAATAATAACTCTTCTTTAGAAGTAATTCCCAAAAGATAACATAGTAAACCTGTATCATTAAAGTATATTTTGGGGCTTTTTACAAATCTTTTTCCTATATTTTGGCTGAAAGGTTTTAAAATCGTTATTTGGTAAATAAGCTGTAGTAGATTTAAATAATTGTCCAGAGTTTTACCATCAATCCCTGTTATCTGGGAAATTTTAGATTTGTTTAGTATATTCCCAGAATACGAAGCCAAAATATGAAGTAAATTCAAAAATTTGTCAATATTTCTTATCTCTCCAATTTCAATAACATCTTTTTCTATATATGTGCTGACATAAGAACTGAACCATATATATTTCATCTTTTCAGTTTTTATTTTGTGAATCTCAGGAAATCCTCCTTTTAATATAAACTCCCAGATATCTATATCAGATATGCTTTTTTGTTCTAAAAACTTACCTGTAAATAATTTTTCTATTAGATTTTCTTTTTTATTTTGAATTTCATATATACTTAGAGGATATAACTCAAAAATAGCCAATCTTCCTGCAAGGCTTTCCTTCACAGCAGAAAACTTTAGTAAATTTATAGAACCTGTAAGTATAAATTGATTAGGTTTCCTATTTTTGTCTATTTTTTGTTTTATAACATTAAATATTTCGGGAACTTTTTGAACTTCATCTAAAATGACAGGAAGTTCTAAACTATTTATAAATCCATTAGGGTCATTTTTTGCTGATAAATAAGCATTAATGTCATCAAAGGTTACATAGTTATTGGCTATTTCCATAGAAAGCGTGGATTTGCCTACCTGTCTTGCCCCTGCAATATTTATTGCAGGGAACTCCTGAATTGCTTCTTTTAGTATTGGTTTTAATAATCTCTTAAATTTCATGATTATACTCCCTAAAATTTAGGGATTATAATACGTAAATTTCAGGAATTTTGCAAGTTTGTTTTTCAATCCGAAAGCTATAATATTATTCTTATAAATCTCAATAATCTGGTGAAAAAAATGGGTTTAGAAGTGAAAGAAAAACAAAAGAAGGGCAGAAAAAGAATTCCCAAGGAACTTATATATGAAATGAGATATGGTACTCCCATTTATTACAGGGATTATGACAAGGTTTTAAGCGGGGAGAAAACTCTGGAGGAAGTTATGGGGAGCAGTAAATTACAGTGGTTTATAATTTATCTAATTTATTCATACCTTATCAAAAATATTGATACAGAAAAGTATGTAATTGCAACCAACGAGGCAGGCTTCCAGTGGGCACCACGAACATGGAGAAATCTTGATATAGCTATATTTGACAAAAAGAAACTCTTTAAAGAAGGGATAAATGATAAATATGCAAAAACTCCCCCAGAAGTTGTAATTGAAGTCGACTCAAAGGCAGATTTAAGAAAATACGGAGATTTTATGAATTATTCACGGGAAAAAACGCAGGATTTTTTAAATGCCGGAGTTAAAAGAGTTATCTGGTATACAACATTTGACAAAAAAGTAATGGTAGCAGAAAAAGGCAAAAGATGGTTCATAACAGACTGGAACGACACAATAGACATAATAGATGATATTAAACTAAACCTTGATGAACTTTTAAAATCAGAAGGAATAAAGGAGTAATGAAAACAAAAGAATTTAAAAATATCCGTCTTACAGAATACGAACTTAAAGCCATCAAAAATACAGCTAAGGAAATTTTTGGCAAAAACGCAAAAGTCTGGCTTTTTGGCAGTAGGGTTAATCCAAACGCTAAAGGTGGAGATATTGATATATACATTGAAATTCCTGATATGGAAAACTGGTTAGACAAAAAAATTAATTATTTAGTAAAGCTAAAGGAAAAAATTGGAGACCAAAAAATAGATCTTGTATTAAAACCTTATAACTGTCAGGAAGAGATATGTATTGAAGCAAAAAAAACTGGGGCAAGGCTGATTTGAATGCTGAACTTAAATACAGAAAATCTTATGAAGAGACCCAGAAACATATAGATAGATTAAAAAAAGCATTTGAGATCTTAAAATCTCAAAAATTTGTACCTTTAGACAGCCAAAAGATAGAAAATATACTAAATGATGAATATTTAACCGCTTTATTAGATCAGATAGTATACAGATACTCAAAACTTCAGGATTCTTTATCAAAATTAATCAGAAACTATCTTTATCTGAAAGGAGAAAATGTAGAGAATTTAACTATGGTTGATGTTTTGAACAAAGCTGAAAAATTTGAAATAGGTATAAATAAAGAAAAGTGGTTCAAGCTCAGAGAATTAAGAAATATACTTGTACATGAGTACGAAGATGAAAAATCAAAAATTGCAGAAACATTGAATAAAATCTATAAAGAGCTTGATTATTTTAA
This sequence comes from Flavobacteriales bacterium, assembly GCA_027031025.1. Classification (GTDB taxonomy): domain Bacteria; phylum Bacteroidota; class Bacteroidia; order Flavobacteriales; family Flavobacteriaceae; genus WGBX01. The sequence continues at coordinate 4,516 of JALVEJ010000037.1, forward strand.
AAACCTCTTAGAAAAGTTGAAATTATAAAACAGAGGCTTATAAAGTTGGGAGAATTAAAACAAAAAAATATCCGCCTGACAGAAGAAGAAATAAAAGCTATAAAAGAAACAACCGCTGAAATTTTTGGCAAAAACGCAAAGGTCTGGATATTTGGAAGCAGGGTAAACCCTGAGCTAAAAGGAGGAGACATAGACATTTATGTAGAAATTCCTGATTATAAAGAAACAGATCTTTTCAAGAAAAAGATAAATTTTTTAATTAAACTTGAAGAACAGATCGGAGAGCAGAAAATTGATCTGATAGTTGCTCCCTATAACTGCAAAGAATTTTACTGTATAGAGGCAAAAAAGACAGGAATAAGAATCCTATGAAAGATATAAAACTTGTTCTGCAAGAGATAGATAAGCATAAAGAAAGATTAAAATATGTTGTGGATAAGATAAAAAGCTGGCATGAACTAAATACAGAAATTCTGAATTATCCTGAAAAGGTGGAAACAATAGATGCTTTTTTATTCAGGTTTTCAAAAATGCAGGACACAATGAGAGAAAAATTATTTCCTTTAATTCTGGAAATTCTTGGAGAAGAAACAAGAAACAAACCGTTTATAGACATACTAAACAGGCTTGAACAGTTAGAGATTTTACCTTCGGCAGATAAATGGAAAGAATTGAGAAAAATAAGAAACCTGTTGATGCATACTTATCCGTGGGAACAGGAAACTTTAATAAAAGAACTTAAGGAGGCTATTAGGGCTTCCGAAGAGCTAATAAAAATTTATGAAAGTATAAAGGATAAAATCAAACCTTACTTATAAATAGATCTTTGTTTTCCGAAAAAGTTAGATATACAAGGAGTAAAATGGATACCGAAACAAAGGTAAGACTTTCTAAAGAAGAGTTAAAGACAATTAAGAATATAATAAAAAAATATGATCCAGAGGCAAAAATTATCCTTTTTGGAAGCAGGACACAATTAGATAAAAAAGGTGGAGACATAGATCTTTTGATCATCTCGGAGAAAATAGACTACAAAAAAAGAAGAAAAATATCAGTGGATCTTCAGCTGGCATTAGGAGAACGGAAAATAGATATGATAGTAACAGACAATCCGGAAAAGACAGAGTTTACAAAAACTGCATACAAATACGGAGTTGAGATTTGATAAGAGAAGAGGCAGTAAAAATCTTTTGTGAAAATCTGAACCTTTTTGAAAAAAATCTTAAATGGCTGAAAAAATCCTACGAAAAAGCAAAAAAGATTGATTTAGACAAAGAATTAACTGAAGAGGATCTGGAAGTTTTTGAAACCTTGTCAAACAGGTTTGGTAGGACGGTTGGTATTTTAATAAATAAGATCTTAAGAGGTCTTGACATAATAGAGCTTGAAGATATAACACGTAAACTTGATATTGTAATAAGGGCTGAAAAAAGAGGGTTCGTTGATGATTACAAAGTCCTTATTGAGATGAAAGATCTGAGAAATGAACTTGTTCATGAGTACATTCAGGAAAACTTAATAGAAAGATTTAAAGAGGTCTTAGAATATACTCCCAAGCTGTTTGATATTACCAACAAATTGAAAGATTATGTTAAGAAAATGAAGTACTGCTGAGATTAAATTATCGATACATTTCGCATATTCTAAGGAAAACAATAAAATTTGTATTGAACAGAGATTAATAAATAAAGTAAAATTAATACCTTAAATTTTTTAGGAGGATACAAAACTGAAGATAGCAGTAGCAGGCGCTGGATACGTAGGCCTTTCAAATGCAATTTTACTTGCCCAGCACAACGAAGTAGTAGTAAAGGATATAGATCCAAAAAAAGTAAAGCTTATAAACAAAAAAATTTCACCAATAATTGATAAGGACATACAGAATTACCTGAAAAACAAACCCTTAAACCTCAAGGCAACATTAGATCCTGAAGAAGCTTACAAAGATGCAGAGTTTGTTGTAATAGCAACACCTACAGATTACGACCCGATAACAAACTACTTCAACACAAAATCAATAGAAGCAGTAATAAAAGAGGTTCTCCAGATAAACCCCCAGGCAACAATGGTAATAAAATCAACAATACCGGTCGGATATACAGATGAGATAAAAAGAAAGTTTGGCACAGACAACATTATCTTTTCACCTGAGTTTTTGAGGGAAGGAAAAGCTTTATACGACAACCTTTATCCGTCAAGAATAGTTGTGGGAGAAAAATCAGAGAGAGCAAAAAGATTTGCCAATCTGCTTCTGCAAGGAGCAAAGAAAAAAGATGTTCCGGTTTTATTCACAGGTTCAACAGAGGCAGAAAGCATAAAACTGTTTGCAAACACATACCTTGCAATGAGGGTGGCATTTTTTAATGAACTGGATACATTCGCAGAAAGCCACGGACTAAACGCAGAAGAAATCATAAGGGGTGTATGCTTAGACCCAAGAATAGGTATGCATTACAACAATCCATCATTTGGATATGGTGGGTATTGTCTTCCAAAGGATTCAAAACAGCTTCTTGCCAACTACATGGAAAAAAACATACCCCACTATCTTATAAAAGCAACAGTTGAGTCAAACATAGCCAGAAAATACTTTATAGCAGAACAGATACTGAAGAAAAACCCAAAAGTTGTAGGCGTTTACAGGCTTACAATGAAATCAGATTCAGACAACTTCAGAGAAGCTGCCGTAATAGACATAATAGAGTATCTAAGGGCTAAAGATATTGAGGTTATTATCTACGAACCTCTTATAGAGAGTAATGGATTTTTAGAATTTAAAGTTATAAAAAACTTAGAAGAGTTCAAAGAGAAATCTGATCTGATAATAGCAAATAGATACAGTTTTGAATTAAACAATGTTAAGCATAAAGTATATACCAGAGATATTTTTAGGGAAGGATAAATAAAGAGTTAGATATTGAACTAAACAATAATTTTCTTTGCCAGAGTAGATGTAAAATAAATAGCATTTAAGAGGAATTTGAAAATTGCACAAAATGATAAATAAAATAAGAAGACTTTTTAACACAGAAGATAAAAAGAGACTTTTTTCTAATTTTTTATCCTTAAGTATTTTGCAGGGAGCTAATTATATATTGCCTCTATTAACTCTACCATATCTTGTAAGAGTTTTAGGCCCAGAAAAATTTGGTTTAATAATGTTTGCCCAAGCTTTTGTACAGTATTTCGTAATACTAACAGACTATGGTTTTAATTTATCTGCTACACGGGAAATATCAATTCATAGAGATAATAAAGAAAAAGTTTCAGAAATATTTAGTTCAGTAATGATAATAAAGTTTAGTTTATTGATTATTTCTTTTATAATATTAACCCTTATTGTGTTTTCGTTTGAAAAATTTAGAAAAGATTGGCTTATTTATTATTTAACGTTCGGTATGGTGGTGGGGCAGGTGCTGTTTCCAATATGGTTTTTCCAAGGCATAGAAAAAATGAAATATATAACATTTTTGAATATTCTGGCTAAATCTATATTTACAATTGCAATATTCGTTTTTGTCCATAAAATTTCAGATTATATCTATGTTCCTTTACTAAACTCTTTAGGCTTTATAATAGCCGGTATTTTAGCTTTATGGATAGTTTTTAAGGATTTTGGAATAAGAGGATATATTCCTAATTTAAAAGCATTAACACAATATTTAAAGGAAAGTACCCAATTTTTTCTATCCCGAATATCAATTTCAATATATACATTTACCAATACATTTGTTTTAGGCTTATTTACTAATAATACCATGGTAGGTTATTATTCCATTGCTGAGAAGTTATACATAGCTCTTCAACAAATATATCAACCTATTGTTAATACCTTATATCCGTATGTTGCGCACGCAAAAAATATCAGTCTGTATAAAAAGATTTTCAAACTTGTAAACCTAACTAATGTAATTGTAGTAATAATCTTATTTTTGCTTGCAAATGTAGTTATAAATACAATTTTCGGAGAGGGATTGAACACATCAGTTAATATATTCAGGATTTTATTAATTTCTGCCGTAATTGTTGTTCCTTCTATTCTTCTTGGTTATCCCTTTTTAGCAGCTTTAGGTTATGCTAAATATGCGAATATGAGTGTAGTATTAGGATCTTTAATTCATTTATCTGGCTTGGGAATCTTATATTTAACAAATATGATTAATATTTACACTGTTGCTATTATGGTTGTGATTACAGAAACATTTGTGTTAAGTATTAGGTTATTTGGTGTTATAAAGAATAAACTTTGGAGGATTGCATGAAAGCAGTTATTTTGGCTGCAGGGGTAGGAAGCAGGCTTGGAGATCTCACAAAGGATAAACCCAAATGTATGTTACCGGTTTTTAATGATACATTGTTAATAGATTACCAAATAGAAGTATTAAAAGAATTTGGAATCAGCGAAAGGAATATATTTATAATAGGAGGCCATAAAGTAGATGTTTTACAAAATCATCTAAAGGATAAGAGTGTATCTGTGATTTTTAATTCTAAGTTTAGAGAATGGAATAACATATATTCTTTTTATATGATAAAAGCCATTGAAAAAATATCTGATAAAGATGATTTTATATTACTTAATTCTGATACATTTTTTCATAAAGATATTTTCAAATATTTATTAGACTGTAAACATCCTAACAGTGTAGTTATAGATAGTTTCAAGAAACTCGGGAATGAAGAAATGAAAGTATTAACTGTTGGAAAACGAATTATCAAATTTGGGAAAGATATTTCTCCTAATATCGCTGAAGGTGAATATATAGGATTAGCTAAATTTAAAAAAGAAGATTTAGAACCTCTATTTGATACTATGGAGTTTTTAATAAAAGGAGGGAAAACAGATATCTGGTATGAAATAGCATTTAATAATGTTCTTGATAAAATTGATATTGGTTATACAGATACAAAAGGTAAACCTTGGATTGAGATAGATGATACAAAAGATTACCAAAAAGCAAGAGAGTTAAATATAGTATTATGATATATAAAAATGTCAATTTACCAATATTTCCTATAATTAAAAGAAATATATTAAATAATTTAAGTGATGTAATAAAAGAGGAAAACCTTTATTTTAAAACAGTAACTATAATTACAGGTAATTTTGGAGAGTCTTTAGTTTCTGATAGACAAATAGGAAAACAATTTCCTAAAACCCATATTATTAATATAAAAAAATATAAAAACATAAGTGAAATAAGAACTCAAGTTGTTAATAATAAAACAGAATTAATTTTAGCGATTGGTGGGGGGACTATTATAGATATAGGTAAATATTTATCTGTGGAAACATCTATACCTCTTATTTCAATTCCTACAATTTTGTCTAATGATGGAATCGCATCCCCAATAAGTATTCTTAAAATAAATGGTAAATATAAAAGCTTAGGAACAACCCCTCCTATAGGTGTTATAGCGGATACAGAAATAATTACAAAATCCCCTAAAAAATTTTTACTAAGTGGATTGGGAGATTTAATGTCAAATATATCAGCTATTTTAGATTGGGAACTAAGTGCAAAAGAAACTGGGGAAAAATTAGATTTCTTTGCTAAAAATATAGCATATAATAGTGCTTCAAATTTGCTTTATAATTTTAAAATAGGGAAATATGAAAATAATATATATGACAAAAGCTTTATAGAGGACTTATTTAATGGATTAGTTATGAGTGCGGTTTCCATGATAATTGCAAAATCATCACGGCCAGCAAGTGGAGCAGAACATAACATAAGTCATGCTTTGGACAGATTGGGTAACCATGAAGCGCATGGTATCCAAGTAGGATTTTCTACCCTATTTACACTGTATTTGCAAAATGAATATAAAATTTTAGAGGATACCATAAATTTATACAAAGGTATGGGATTTCCTATAGCTTTTGATAAACTAAAATTTACCGAACAAGATTTTAAGAAGGCATTTGAATTGGCACCCCATATAAGAGATAGATATACGATTTTAAATAGGTTTTCATTTAATAATTTATTGAAAAAATTCGAAGATTTTAAAAGAGTTGTATATAATGAAGAAAATTTTAAGCAAGACCGTTAAGTTTATAAAATATACAATTATGTTACCTCTTTATTGGTTATCTTGTATAGTTCCAAAAGATAAAAATACTTGGGTGTTTGGAGCATGGTTTGGTGAAAGATATGCGGATAATAGTAAATATTTATTTGAATATGTTAACAAAAATTATCCCAAAATAAATACAATCTGGTTAACTAAAAACAAAATTGTTTATAATGATCTAAAAACGAAAGGCTATAAAGTTGTATTAAAGAAAAGCTTAAAAGGTATCTATTTTTCTATGAGAGCAAAAGTATTTATTGTTTGTCAAAGTAAAAAAGAAGATATTTATCCATTTGTTAATGATAAAGTCTCTGTGGTTGTACAACTTTGGCATGGAATTCCTTTAAAAAAGATAGGCTATGATGATAAAATTTATTCTTTTTGTAATGCTCGTTCACAAAAAAACAAAATAAAAAAATTGTTTTTTCCTTTCTTAATAGAAAGTTACTCTTTATTAATAGCGACTTCGGAAGAAACAAGGAAAATATTTTCTCAAGCGTTTAAGATAGAAAAAGATAAAGTAAAGATAACTGGTTACCCAAGAAATGATAGATTGTTTACAGTATCCAAGGAAGAAGAGTACATAAAAATCATTTACTTGCCTACTTTCAGAAAAGGTAGAGGTTTTGAAGTAGATTTATTTTCTACGTATGGTTTTAATGTAATAGAGATAAACAAAAAGTTAAAAAATAATAATGCGAAATTATACATAAAACTACATCCAGTAAACAAACCTCCTGCACACATAATAGAACAGATTCATAATTCAACCCAAGTAGAGTTTGTAGAAAGCAGTGAGGATTTATATGAAAACTTATCTACTTTTGATATTTTGATAACTGACTATTCTAGTGTTTTTTTTGATTACTTACTTTTAGATAAACCTATTATTTTTGCTCCTTTTGATATAGAGGCGTATTTAAAACATGACAGAGAATTTTATTATAATTATGAAGATGTTACTCCAGGTCCTAAAGCAAGAAATTGGAATCAAGTATTAATACATATAGAAGAAGCTATAAAATATCCTAATAAATATAAAAAAGAAAGAAAAGAAATTAGAGATTTATTTCACAAATATCAAGATGGAAACAGTAGTATGAGGGTTTTTAATGAAATTATTAAACTCTTATCCTAAAATATATATAATCATTCTTAATTACAATGGTTGGGCAGATACAATCGAATGCTTAGAGAGTGTTTTAAAAAATGATTATCCAAATTATCAGGTCATTGTTGTGGATAACAATTCTCCAAATAATTCTATAGGTTATATTAAAGCATGGGCTGAAGGAAAATTGGATGTATGGGTGAAACCAGATCATCCTTTAAGACATCTTTCTTTCTCTCCAGTTGCAAAACCAATTCCTTATGTTTATTATAGCCGCGAAGAATCAGAAAAAGGAGGAAACAAAGACTTAGAAAATAAATTGAATAAAGAATTGCCTGAAGGTATAACTACTAAATATCCTTTGATATTTATCCAAACTGGAGGAAATTTAGGCTTTGCTGGAGGAAATAATGTGGCAATTAGATATGTATTAAATAAAGATGATTTTAAGTATATTTTACTTTTAAACAACGATACCGTTGTTGAAAAGAATTTTTTATCAAATTTGGTAAACACCGCAATTGAAAATAATTTTGGAATTACAGGTTGCAGGATTAATTATTATTATAATCCTCATAAGATTTGGTTCAATGGAGGAAATCTTAATGAATGGTTTGGAAGAGCTACACATATTCAAAAAGAAATAAATAAAACTTTTTCTGAGGTTAGTTTTATTACTGGATGTTGTATGTTAATAAAAAAAGAGGTTATAAAAAAAATAGGTTTACTAGATGAAAGCTATTTCATGTATGTTGAAGACTTGGATTATACTTATAGAACAATGGAAAAGGGCTTCAAATTAGCTGTTGTTCATACTTCTGTTATATATCATAAAGTAGGAGCAAGTGGTGGAGGAGAAATAACACCTTTTAGTGCTTACTGGTATTATAAAAATAGTTTAAAATTTAGGAAAAAAATGCCTATAATAAAAAAAATAATCTCTATAAGTTTTTATTTTTCTAGAATACCCTATATCACTATTAAATGGTACTTCAAAAATAAACAAATAATAAAGTCAATGTTTGTTGGAATTAAAGATGCTCTTTCTAAAAATTAATTTGTTTTTAACAGGTTTATTTTCTTTATTTGCATTACCTAGTTATGGTAATTTCATCCTTTCACATATCTTTTTAATTTTAAGTTTTTATTTAATTATAATATTATTGCTATATTACCATGTTAAGAAAAATGTTATCAAATTCCAAAATATAGATATATTTATAATTAGTTTGGCCTTTTTATATTATGCAACGACACTTATAGGTACATTAAATTCAGGACAATATAAGGGAATTATTACATCACAAATATTCCTTTTGGTTTTTTTCTTAATTTTTATCATTTATAAATTTAATTTTAGATTAATAAATACCTTATTGTTAGGTTTTATTTGGAGTAGTTTTATAACTTCTTTATATGTAATCTTTGATTCATTTTACTTTTATTCTGGAAATTTTAAATCTTTAAATGAAAGGATATGGCCTGAAATATTTTTAGGAAAAGCTGGTGAACATACTCTAACAAATATATCAAGCTACGGAGGGATTATAATTTTCCGACCAGCAGGTTTCTCTTGGGATCCTGGCCTATCAATAACAGGTACTGTTATTGCTTTTGTATTAATCGCTGAAAATATAGTAAAAATAAAATACAAAAAAGTATTTTTAGGTTTGCTATTAATAGGTATTTTACTTTCCTTCTCTAAAACGTCTATAATTGCTTTATTTTTTTATTTTTTACTTAAAATATTTAAGATAGATAAGTTGGTAATAAAATTTTTAGAAAGCAATAAAATATCTTTTCTGAACATAATAATTTTATTAGTATTTTTGAGCTTATTTTACATAGGCTTTTTTATTCCTTATGATTCAGATGTTATAGACTTATCTAATGCGAGACACTTAAAATACCTAACTTCTGTATTTTACTATCCTTATGTGGATTATCTGTTAGAACTAATTTTTGGTTACGGGTATACAGGTGTTGGAGTATTTTTTAACAAGTATGTCACTTGGTTAAAAAATGAAAATTTTTATTTTGGAGAAAATTTAAACCCTGAATCTACGTTGACAAATTTATTTTTCTATGGAGGTTTTATAGGTTCTTTATTCTGGATTATAACATTTTTATATTCGTTTTATAAAGGAAATAGAGCAATTAAAATAGTATTACTTACTATTATTTTATTAGCATTTGGATATTCAATAAATAGTATTTGGTTTAATTTTATATACCTATCACTTGTTGTGCAAGGTTTAAGAAATGGCAAAAATTTACATTGACGGTTTATTTTACAAAGGTTCAGGAATAGGTAGATATTATGAATTTTTACTTGGAGAGTTATCAAAACATATTACAACTTATACCTGTGTTCCTCAAAGACTAGAGGAAGAATTTATAAACCAATTTGGAGATAATAGCAACATTAATCCAATGTTTGTAGATTATGAAAAGTTTTCAATAAAAGGATTTATTAATCAATCTGCAGTTTTAAAAAACCTTGAACCCAAGGTTAATCTTTTCTTTTTCCCTCACATAAATCTTCCTTTTTATGTTCCCCAAAATACTGTTGTAACCATACATGACTTGAGGCCGTTTACAGAATTTTGGGATAGAAATACGATTAAAAAGATCATTCTAAAAAGGATATTTTATGATAGAGCAATTAAACGCTCAAAGGCGATTATTGCTATTTCCAAAACAACAAAAGAGGATATTTTAAAAAACTTTCCGAAGTTGCAAAAAAAAATAAACATTATTTACCAAGCATTTAGTATAAATACTCAAAGAACAACGGAAGTAGAAAAACGTTTAGTAGAAAAAGATTATATACTTTATGTAGGCCAGTTTAAAAAACATAAAAATATTGATAGATTAATAAAATCTTTTTCTTTTATTAAAAATAAAGCTAATATAAAGCTTGTTTTAGCAGGGAAAGAAGATAATATAGATATTTTAAATATAGTAAGAAATAAGAAAATGGAAAAAGATATTCAAGTTTTTATGAATCCTTCTGATGAAGAATTGATTAATTTGTATAAAAATGCAAAAACTCTTATTTTGCCTTCCCTATATGAAGGTTTCGGTTTGCCGCCACTTGAGGCTTTATATTTTGATATACCGATATTGCTATCTAATATACCTATATTCAAAGAAATTTACGAAGATATAGCAATTTATTTTGATCCTTATTCTGAAAAAGATATAGCCCAAAAAATTCTATATACATTAGAAAATTACAAAACAATAAAAGTGCAAGTTAAAACAAAAAAAGAATACATATTTAATAAATTTAAAAAAGATAAAATAATAGAAAAATATTTGATCTTTTTTGATGAAATATCACGGGAACTATTATGAAAGTCCTACATTTAGGAAAGTTCTGTCCACCGACGGAAGGAGGGATAGAAGTTTTTACTTATGATTTGCTTGGATATCTTAATAAAATAGGAGTAAAAGCTGATTTGTTGTGTTTTGGAAGAAAAGATGAATTTAGTATGTATAAAAATTTTAGCTTTTTTTCCAGTAAAACTCATATAAAACTCAACTCTGCTCCTCTATCTTTAAGTTATATTAAAAGATTTTTAAAAATTCAAAGTGATTATGAGATTATTCACATTCATTCTCCAAATCCATTAGCAGAACTTCTTACAATTTTTACAAACAAGCCTGTTATAGTCCATTGGCATTCAGATATAGTAAAACAAAAATTAAGTTATCTGTTTTATAAGCCTCTGCAACAAAAAGTTTTAAAAAAAGCAAGAAAAATTATTTGTACTTCTCCACAATACTTACAAACTTCCATTCAACTAAAAAATTTTAAAGAAAAATCTGTTGTAGTTCCATTAGGACTTGACTTTAAAAGATTGTCTTTTGGGAAAAGAGATAATAAGTTTAGCAAATTTCTAAAAATTAGAAAAAACAAAAAAGTTGTTTTATCGATAGGCAGACTTGTTGAATATAAAGGTTTCGAATATCTTATAGAAGCAGGGAAATATATAAACGATAATGTAAATATAGTGATAATTGGAGAAGGTCCATCGTATGACATTTTAAGTAAAAAAATAAAGAAACTAAAACTAGAAAATAAAGTTTTCCTTTTTGGTAAAGTTAAGAGTATAGCTGAATATATTAAAAGTTGTGATGTTTTTGTTTTACCTTCAATTTCAAGAAACGAGGCATTTGGTTTGGTTTTGGTTGAGGCTTTGTATTTTGGTAAACCACTAATAACTACTAATGTTTATGGTTCCGGTATGAGCTATGTTAATCAAAATAAAAAAACAGGACTGATAGTTCCCCCAAGAAACTCACAAGCTCTTGCTAAAGCCATAAATGAAATTTTATCAAATGAGGAAATTTATAAATATTTTTCAAGGAATGCTATAGAAAGGTTTAAAGAGTTTAATATTGACACTATTGGCAATAAAATACTAAAGCTCTATGAAAATGTCATATAGATTTTATTAATTTTTAAGAATAAAATAACAATATTAAAAGGGGGTTAACAGGAATGAAAGCTATAATATTAGCAGGTGGGAGTGGAACAAGATTATTTCCATTATCAAGAAAAAAATTTCCAAAGCAGTTTTTAAGTTTGAAAGATAACGAAACTTTATTTCAAAAGACCATAAACAGGAATTTAAAGGTAGTTAATGATAAAAATGATATTGTTATTATTACTAACAATGATTATCAATTCCATGTCAAAAATCAGATAAAAGACATATTAGGAGAGGATTTTAATATTATTTTAGAACCCATTAGTAAAAATACCGCTCCTGCCATTGCATTAGCTGTCAAGTATGCTTT
>JALVEJ010000038.1 GCA_027031025.1 Flavobacteriales bacterium
TAATAATCAGAAAATTAATTGTTTACAGCGATGTGATTGAAGAAAATGGAAAATTAGCAAAATCGTTAAATATTTGTAAATTAGCATCATAATAGTAAGTGCGAAACTTTAGTAAAATAACAACAAATTTTTCCTCTAATGCCATATTATTGGGGATAAACAAGCTGAATATATGAAATAAAAGATTAAGAAAAATAGCTATGGCTATAAAAAGGAAGAAATATAAAGAGAGTTTTATGCCATAAAGCCCCATGATTTTAGTTTCAATAATTAATTTATGATCCTTTTGCTTAAATCTTCCTCGCGCTATAGTATGCCTATATCTCATATCAAAAAATGCCAAACGCCTTCTAATTTTAAAATTGTCATCTCGAACATGTCCTTTAAAAACCTTTTTACTTGATGATAAAGCGTCAAAAGATAATGAAAAAAATCCGATATATCCTTCTTCAACTTGATCCTTTAATGCTTTAATAAAATTATCTTTACTCATTTCCAATTCCGTAGTAAAAACATCAATCAATTTTATCTTTATCATCAGACTTCTGATCAGTAATTTCAATTTATTACCTGATACTTTTAATTGTGAAAGTTTTATAGACATAATTATTTATGCTAAAAATCTATTTATTCTTCTCTTCCTCTCTCTTCCGTCTTTTATCTTCTTGGCGCCTAAAAATAAAAACAATTAAGGCTAATAAAACAATACCGGTAATCATGCCGCTTAAAGCGTGTTTAATCATTTCCATAAGCTGTAAATATTTGTGGTGGATAAACAATTTCCGTTAAAAAAAGCCCTTTTGCCGGCACGGAAAATCCGGCATTGGACCGGTTGCGGGATTCTATTATTTGTTTAAAATCATCAGTTGAAATTTTATGCAAACCTACATTAACTAAAGTCCCGACAATAGCGCGCACCATATTACGCAAAAACCGGTCGGCAGTGATATTAAAAACAAGTTGATTATCAAGCTTTTGCCACATTGCCTGTCGCACATCACAAAGATAAGTTTTGACATCGGTCCGGGTTTTTGAAAAACTTTTAAAATCTTTATATTGCGTTAAAATCTTGGCTGCTCGGTTCATTAAATCTACATCTAAATCTTTGGCTAAATACCATGAGGTTTCCGTTAAAAACGGGTCTTTATACCGGTGAATAAAATATTGATAACTTCTGGCTGTCGCATCAAAACGAGCATGGGCTTCATCTGTAACCGGATGAATCTTATGTATGGCAATATCAATCGGCAAAAACGAATTGAGTTTGTAAGTCAAATCATCGGGATTGATGGCTTTATCCGTATCAAAATGCGCAAACATTTGACGGGCATGCACACCGGCATCTGTGCGACCGGCGCCTACAATTTTTACAGGTATTCGCAGCAATAGCCCCAAAGCTTTTTCAATTGTTTCCTGAACAGTTCGGGCATTGGGTTGTATTTGCCAACCGTGATAGTTGGTTCCTGCGTATGAAAGTTCTAAAAAATAACGCAATTTGTCGTAATTTTGTCTCGTAGCACAAAACTAATGAAAAAAATCTTATTGCTTTCGGACACGCATGGCTATCTCGACGATACCATGCTCAAATACATCAAACAAGCCGATGAAGTATGGCACGCGGGCGATATCGGTACAACCGCAGTAACTGACGAAATCAAAAAACACAGCCGGTTAAGAGCCGTTTACGGCAATATTGATGGCGGCGACTTGCGAAAAGAATTTGCCGAACAACTACATTTTAAAGTAGAAGGCGTAAAAGTATTTATGATTCATATCGGCGGGTACCCCAAACGTTATAGTCAAAAAGCCCTGGAAACCATCAAAAAATATCCGCCTGACTTATTTATTTCGGGACATTCGCATATTTTAAAAGTGATGTATGACCAACAACACAATTTACTTCACATGAATCCGGGGGCTGCCGGCAAACATGGGTTTCATCAAAAACGCACGATGCTTCGCTTTGTAATTGATCAAAACGAAATAAAAAATCTGGAAGTGATTGAATTAGGAAAACGATGACATTTTTTTTTCTGACTACGGAAATTTAATAAAATTATCAAAATAACATTTCTTTTCCATTTCATTACCATTATCATTGCATGACATTAAGAAACCAAAACGGCGGATTTTCCCAATTCAAAAGCATCTAAATTCATTTGCACTATCCTGTCCCCTTTGCGTTGAAATAATCCGGCGATAACTTTTTTGAGCAATTCGTCCTCAAAAGGTAACAAATCCGATACGGCACCTATCATCACAATATTTGCCGCTCTAAAATTGCCGGCACGTTTTGCCAAAGTTCTGGCATCAACAATACGATGATGAGGAAACTGCATAATTTGTGCTTTCAATTCGTTTTCGTCAGGATAATTGGGGATATTTTTAAACGGATTGATGTCCGTTACAAGATAACCATCGGGATGTAAATAGGGCAAATACCTTAACAATTCCATAGGTTCAACGGATAAAATAATATCGGCTTTACCTTTTGGAATTAAATCGGAATAAACCGGTTGGTCGGAAATACGCACATGTGATTGCACTGCACCACCGCGCTGACTCATACCGTGAACTTCCGATTGCTTAATGTTATATCCGCTTTCCAAAGCTGCGGTGTCTAAAACCGCTGAAATGGTCAATATACCTTGACCGCCGACGCCTGATATGATGATATCTTTTTTCATTTTATTGATGATATGGTTATTTAATTATTTGATACCGGTGGCTTCGATACACTCCCGACTTTTGTCGGGAGCACTCAGCCACCTTTGATTCTGCTACATAAATATGTTCCACAGGAAGGTCACTGAGTGATTTTGTGCGACACCGGTTTTGCTTATTTTACTTTCAATAACTGGGTTCAAACGTATTAAATTGGCGTGCCAGTTCTTTTTTATCATTTGACATAGTGACACAAGGCCGTTGTGCAATAATCAACGAAACACCTTGGTAATCCAATTCCTTTTTGATGATTTCTACGTTTTTATCGTGGTATTTTTTTAATGGAATAATAACTTTGAGATGTTCTTCCGCAACCCCTAAACCTTTGGCAATATCATACAAACGCCCCATGGCTGCCGAAGGCTGTGCGCCAGTCATTGCTACTGCTGAGTTGTCTGAAATAATAACAGTTATAGGCGAATTATCCCAAATAGCGCTCAACAAACCCGTCATGCCGGAATGGGTAAAAGTAGAATCGCCGATAACGGCAATCGCCGGTAAAAGTCCGGCGTCGGCTGCACCTTTTGCCATGGGAATAGAAGCCCCCATATCAATCAAAGTATCAATGCTGTCATAGGGTTCTAAAACGCCTAAGGAATAACAACCGATATCGGAAAATATCCGATTGTCACCTATTTCCGGTATAATATCATTGAGTTCTTCATACAAATCGATATGACCGCAACCCGGACAGAGCTGAGGCGGTCGTCCGGCAACAATTTCCGGTATTTCTTCGTCTATTTTATCTTCCAATCCGAGAGCGAAAGCTACAATATTCGGATTTAATTCGCCGGTTCGTGGAATGGCACCGGTTAACCTTCCTATAACTTTCTGTTCTCTGCCCAGATAGTCGCTAATCATTTCTTCGATGAAGGGATACCCGTCCTCCAAAACTAAAATTTTATCTACTCTGTCAAACATTTTCCGCACTTGTTCTTTGGGCAAAGGATAATGGCTGACTTTTAAGACATCGAAAGGGACACCAGAGGGAAAATTTTCAAGCAAATAATTTATAGCTATACCAGAAGCTATGATACCAAGTGATGTGTCAGTGCCTTCTTTATAGACATTCCATGATGATGCTTCGGCAATTTTTTCCAATTCCTTTTGCTTTTCAATCAAGCCGTGATATTGTTTTTTGGCAAAAGACGGAATCAATGCAAACCGCTTGGTGTCTTCTACTAAATGTAAAGGATTTTGTGATCTTGTCTCTTTTAACTTAACATTGGCGCGAGAGTGAGACAATCGTGTAACAGAACGCAATAACACAGGTAATTGCGTTTTTTCGGACAATTCAAATGCGTATGACATCATATCATAGGCTTCCTGTTGATTAGAAGGTTCTAAAATAGGCACCATGGCAAATTTGCCGTAAAACCGGCTATCTTGCTCATTTTGAGATGAATGCTGAGAAGGGTCATCGGCTACTACCACAACCAAACCACCATTTATACCGGATATAGCCATATTGATAAAAGCGTCGGCAGCCACATTAAGTCCGACATGTTTCATCGTTACAATAGCCCGTTTGCCGGCGTAAGACATACCTAGGGCTTCTTCCATTGCCACTTTTTCATTAGTAGACCAATGGGCTTTAATTTGTCCTGATTGAGTTTGCTTACTAGCTTTGATGTATTCAATAATTTCGGTAGAAGGCGTCCCCGGATAACCATAAGCACCGGACAAACCGGCATCAATGGCGCCTTGGGCTATGGCTTCATTACCTAACAAAATTTTTTGCATAACGATATTTTTTCAAATCCTGCTTAAAGATAGGAAAAAATCCCGTTTTTTTTATGATATTTTTGAGTTTTTCGACTTTTTTGTAATTTTTTATTTAACAAAATTTAATCCGAATTGCACCGCTTGTTTTCTGGATTGGGCTAAATCTGAGAAACCTAAAAGATTGTCAGCTATTAAACTGAATTGCAAATGACCTAAATTTAAAACCAGTCCGCCGCCCAAGGCATAGTAAGAAAAATTGTCAGCGGTCATATTAAATTTGGTATACAAGTGCTTTGACCATTTTCTTTCATAAAATCCGCTGATACCCCAATGAATTTTAACCGGTTGATATTGTGCAAATCCCGTTAAACCGACAAAATTGGTATAGACCGTTTTAGGATGCAAAAAGTCTTCACATTTTTGATGAGAGATATCGCCAAGTCCGTATTTAACAGAGGTATAAACTTGCGCAGGTCTCCAAGAAATATAATTTTTACGACTTTCTTCATTCTTTATTTTCTCATTAAATTCATCTTTGATACTTTGCCAATAATCGATAAAGGATTGCTCTGGGAACTGCAAGTTAACGCCTTCATACCGGTAGCTTCCCTTGATATACCGGCTATTAATGTCGGTTGTGTAATAGATAAATCCTAAATCCAGCAA
>JALVEJ010000039.1 GCA_027031025.1 Flavobacteriales bacterium
CTAACAACAAAAAACTCAAACAAAGTGAAACCCAAGCAGAAATTGCCGGTTATCAAGTCAAATTGGCAAAATCGGCTTATTTACCCTCATTAAGTGCCTTTGCCAATATCAACACCCGCTATTCCGACCGTGACCATATAGGTTTTGGAGGCATAACCACACCGGCTGACCCATTTTGGAATCAAGTAAAAGACAACAAAGGACTGACTTACGGACTGAATATGCGTATTCCGGTGTTTAACGGTTTTGCGACAAGAAATCAAGTGAATCGGGCAAAGTTGTCACAAGAAAAAATCAAAATTGCCGTTACCAATACCGAGAAAAAATTACGCAGCGATATTTATAAAATGCAAAAAGATTTACAAGCCGCTTTTCAAAGTATGAAAGCCGCCGAAGCCAATCTGAAAGCCCAACGTAAGGCCTATGATTATGCCAACGAAAAATTTAAAGTCGGGCTGATGAATATTTTCGATTTGAATAATATTAAAACCAAATACAGACGAGCCAAAGCTCAATTTATCAATGCCAAATATCAATATTTTTTAAAGTCTAAAATTTTGGAATTTACGGTAAATTTTGAGGAATAAGGAATGAGGAATGAGGAATGAGGAATTGATAAAACTTATAAAGTTATAAAAAAATCCTCACTTCCTCAGTTTATAAGACTGAGAATAAGGTATGAAGTAAAAAGCAAATATCAAAGAAAGCAATATACTATGAACCGGAATAAAATCCTCAATTCATCAAATTAAAAGGCGTGCATAAAATATGAAGCAGTAAAAAACATCCATGAACGAAATATTCAATGAAGCACAATAAGTCCTCAATTCATCAAATCTAATAACGAAATTATTGTATGAAACGATTCACATTTATCAAACAAAGGAATTTTCTATGAAATACAATACTAACTTTCTTTTAACTTTTCACTTTCAACTTTCAACTCAATTAATATGAAACTAAAATACATCATCATCGCAGGCGTTTTATTAGTTATTGCCTTAACCGTAGCAGCAGCTACCGGTAAGTTAGGAAAATCTGAAACCGGCAAAAATGTCATCACCCAAAAAGTCGGGCGGGCAACGATTATGGAAACCGTCACCGGTTCGGGCAAAATACAACCCGAAAAAGAAGTCAAAATTTCGTCGGATGTGTCGGGTGAAATTATTGCTTTACCGGTTAAAGAAGGACAATCCGTCAAAAAAGGCGATTTGTTGGTCAAAATCAACCCCGACTTGTACCAATCCGGATTAAAACGCGCACGTGCATCTTTACAAAATGCGCGCGCCAATCTGTCGCAAGCCGAAGCGCGTTTGATCAGTGCCGAGCAAGATTTTAAACGTAACAAACAACTCTTTGCCAAAGGCATCATCTCCAAAGCCGATTTTGATAAAGCCGAGACTAATTACAAAGTGGCAGTGGCAACCAGAAATGCGGCAAAATTTTCCGTCAATTCGGCCTTGGCAAATCTCAATGAAGCCCAAGATAATTTATCTAGGACAACCATTTATGCACCGATTTCAGGCACTATTTCCAAACTCAATGTCGAAATGGGCGAGCGTGTTGTCGGCACCAAACAAATGACCGGAACCGAAATTATGCGTATTGCCAATCTCAATAACATGGAAGCCGTGGTTGACATCAACGAAAATGATATTGTCAAAATCAAAGTCGGTGATTCGGCTAATATCGATGTCGATGCCTATTTAAACGAACGCTTCAAAGGTGTCATAACGGAAATAGCCAATTCGGCGGACAGCAATTTGGGTAGTGGCGACCAAATCACCAATTTTAAAGTTAAAATTCGCATATTAGAAGATTCTTATAAACATTTACTCAAAGATAAACCCAAAAATTATTCGCCGTTTCGCCCGGGTATGACGGCATCAACCGATATTATTACCAATATCAAAAAAGATGTGATTGCCGTCCCGATTAGTGCCGTAACCGTTCGTTCGGATACTATCAATGGCAAAAAACATTCAAAATTTGAAAAAAACAAAGAAAATACCAAAAAATTTGAAGTTGTTTTTGTCAATGATCATGGCAAAGCCAAATTAAAAGCCGTTAAAACCGGTATTCAAGATGACAGTAATATTGAGATTATCAGCGGTTTAAAAGAAGGCGACGAAATCATTACCGGACCTTATAATTTGGTTAGTAAACGATTGAAATCGGGCGATAAAATTGTAGTAAAAAGAACTTCTAAATAATGATGCAGACCTAACAGGCTATGGAAACCTGTGAGGTAAGCTAATTGTTAAGTTCGCCTTTCATATATTTATGCACAACTATTGAGTATGCCAATAGCAATGCCCCAATTACCAACAGCCACCATTCGATATAAAAGCGTTGGGGCGAGTCAAATCCGGCATTAAAAGCGGTTAGTTTGGCTTGTCCCAATGGCATGACAAAATTGGGATATATGGCAATCATTACACTCAACCAAGAAAAAATAATCAAATTGGTTGATAAAATAAAGGCTTTATTTTCACCGGGGTAGGTGCGTATGCCCATTAAACCGAATAAAGAAATCAATGCCAAGATTGGAAAGATAAAGAAAAACGGATAAGTCCAATAGGTGTGAAAAACATCCGGATGCAGAAAATACCATGCTACCAGGAATAAAAAAATCAAAATAAATTCGATGAACGATAATCTTTGAATGATTTTTTTTAGTTTCCGGTTAAAAGCGCCTTTATTTTTTAAAACCACCCAACCGAGTCCGTGAATCAAAATACCGATAAAAATCATAGTGGAAGTTAACAGACTAAACCAATCAAAAAAACCGGTTTTAGTTGTAAAAGGCGAGAATTTTTGACTGATAAAACGCAATCGACCGGTATCTTCCAAGTGCAAACCTCTTAAAATATTGGCAAAAATCAAACTGATAAAAACTACCAGCATCATATTTAAAAAACCAAATAGGAATCCTAGATAAGACTTAACCTGTGGTTTATCATCAAAAATAGTCAAAAGATTATAGGTTAGAGTTTTAAGTAGTAAAAATAGGAAAAACAACAAAATATAGCCACCAAAATTATCAAACAAGATACGCGTATATTTTGGAAATACAGACATCGACAAACCGACAAAAGCAATCAGCCAAACCTCGTTAGCATCCCACATAGACGAAATACTGTTGCGTACTTTTTGTTTTTCCTCGTCAGTATCGGCAAAAAACAGATAAGTTATGCCGGCTCCTAAATCATAACCGTCGAGCAAAATATAAGTGCCTATTAATATTGCTAATATGCCATACCAAATAGCTTCCATATATTGTTTTAATTTATAACAAATATAACCTAAAAATCTTTATGCGTTTTTAAAGCGTTTTTTAAAAGGCAAAATTTTTTTCTGAGAGTTGATTTTGAGCAATATTCTGTCACTCAATACTTTATGCTCAATGCTGTCAACTAATCATACTTTTGATAAGATTTTTCTTCAATTAATGCCGAACCGGTCAGTTCATTAATTTTTCGTTTAATTTCGGAACGTTTATCGTTAGTGAAATAGACTGCTCTGGCAGTTTGGATAAATGCATCGCCAAAATCTTTGTTGCGTTCATAATCGCGTATCCGGTCTTCAATATCCCACAATTCTTGATTGATGTTGAGTAAAGCTTGGTATAATTCATGGTCTTTAGGAATGATTTTGCTAACGGCTTCATTTAAAACTTCGTATTCTTTTTGTAGATTTTTCAGTTTATCCGCATCTTTTATATGTTTGAGTTTTATTTCGATAATGGTCAGTTTATCTACAATTTCGCCGTTTGATACTTCTATTTTCATAATACTTTATGCTTGGAATTTTGTTGTTAAAATCTTGTTTTGTTAAAAGGTAAAGTTACTAAAAAAGTTGTTACGGAATTAAAAAGGTATTGTTTGCTATTTTTATAATGTTTGTTTTTTTCGGGTCACGATAAAATCTTTTAGATAAAAGGGTTCAAAATAGGCGGTATTTTCAAATTCATGATTCAAAAACTTTTGATAAGCCAGCTGATACATTTCTTTAGCAGACGGATATTTTTCGCCGGAAAAGACCGCATTTGGATGTGATATTATTTTTTGCGTTTTTTGGACGGCATCGCCTACAAAAATAACGGGTTTTTCGTCTAAATAACCATCAAATGGTTTGTCCTCTAACAAATCGGCTTGAACCTTACGAACCAAATGATATTGTGCATCGTAAACCGCACTGTAAACTTCCATTCGACGGGCATCAAGAATTGGAATGATATAGCCGGAATCTGTGTGAATTTTACGAGCCAAAATTTCTAAAGTTGAAATGGCCATCAAAGGAATGTGTAAGGTGTAAGCCAAGCCTTTGGCAGCCGACACTCCGATACGCAATCCTGTATAGGAGCCCGGTCCCATACTAACGGCAACAGCCTCTAAATCTTTTGGTTCGACCTGATTTTGCTCAAGTATTTGCTTGATGAAAGCATGCAATTTCTCGGCGTGAGAATAATTTTCACCGGCATATTCCAACACAGCTATTAATTGTCCGTCCATGCCTAATGACACCGAACAATTTTTTGTAGCGGTTTCTATGTTTAGAATGTATGCCATAAACTAAAAAGAACCTGCCCGTTGCAATAACAGACAGGTTTTATAAAAAAATTAATAAAAATTATTTTTTTTGCGCTTCATAAGCGGCATCCAAGGCTTTTAATACCTCGTCGGTAATATCCGATTTGGCATCACCATACATCAAGGCGCCGGTGTTGTTCTTGCCGTAAATGTATTTATAGCCGTTTTTTTTGCCGTAATCATCAAAGAAATCGTAAACTTTTTTGATGATAGAATCGGTTTGTTTTTGAATTTCGGCGGTCAATTTGGCACTTTCTTGTTGTTGCATCTGTTGGATAATCTGTTGTTTTTGATACAACTCTTGATCTTTTTGACGGGCTTTTTTTGGTGACATTTTGGCCGCTTTTTGTTGAAATGCCATCACTTCTTTACGCCAAGCTTGCACCATAGAATCATACTTTTTAGTAAAAGCTTCTTGTTTTTTCTTAAAAACGGCTTCTTGGTCTTTGATGCCTTTGTATTCTTTAAATATGGTTTCGGTTTTAACAAAAGCAGTCTTGGCTTCTTTTTGGCAAGCTGTT
>JALVEJ010000040.1 GCA_027031025.1 Flavobacteriales bacterium
CCAATCAGCACCTTCGTTATATAATTTAGATGTGGTATCCGTGGCATGAAAAATATGATGTGTAACGGCTTGCGTCGTGTATATCCACATAGCAAACAAAGCAAACCACGTAAAAAATTGTACCCAAGCTAATTGTTGCATGGTTTTGGGCATACTCATCAAATCTGCATTGATTTGGGTAAAGGCATTAGAAATGCCTTTTCGCATAATCAATATTGTAAGTAAAAATGAAAAACCGGCTAAAATTAATCCACCTGCTAAAATAAATAAAGCTTTATCCAAATCGTTTTTCACCAAATACGCCCAGAAAAGAGTGCCAATAATAAGAAATAACCAACCGGCTTTTTGCAATTTGGATTGGATATTATCAGAATGATTATCCGGAATGGCAGTTTTTTCATCATTTTGATGAAAAGCAGCCATTTCTTCGGGGGTGTATTCTTTGGACTTAAAAACCGTCCATAATATAGTTGTCAGAAAAACAAAACCACCAATGTAAAATGACCACTTGACCGAATCGGGAATGACTCCTTCGGGTGCCGTATTGCTAATATTAAACACATTAGTCAGCAACCACGGTAAAAAAGAGCCAACTACTGCCCCAACGCCTATAAAAAAACTCTGCATGGCAAAACCTTGCGTACGTTGTTCATCACTTAAATTATCCGCTACAAAAGCCCGAAAAGGTTCCATAGAGATATTAATGGATAAATCTAAAATCCAAAGCATCAAAGCCGCTACCCACAAAACAGGCGAATTGGGCATGATAAACAAAGCTATTGTAGACAAAATTGCCCCGACTAAAAAATAAGGCCGCCGGCGCCCGAGTTTGGTCCAAGTGCGGTCGCTCATATAACCGATAATGGGTTGTACCAATAAACCGGTTAACGGCGCTGCAATCCACAAGATGGGAATATCATCAATTTTAGCACCCAAAGTTTCAAAAATGCGGCTGACATTGGCATTTTGAAGGGCAAATCCGAATTGAATCCCGAGAAATCCGAAACTCATGTTCCAAATTTCCCAAAAGGATAGTTTTCTTTTTTTCATATAAGAACTATTTACATTATATAAATGTCATTTCCTTTTGTTTTAAAATAAATTTAAACCGGAAAAAGACAATAGTTAAATTTTCAAAGTAGAAAACTTTGAAAAATGGTGTGAAGTAAAAATGTAAACAGTCTTATATCAACTGACATGGCAAATATAAGGTATTTTTTGGATTAAAAAAATGACCAAATAATAAGACACAGGGCAAACGCACCATATGTGTATTATTCTGGAATACCATAAAATATTAATACAACCATGTAAAATATTTACAAACCCCTTAATATCAGCTCCGTAGGAGCTATACTGTTTGTAGCAAAATAAATTAATGATAACAAATACCTCCGTAGGAGCGACCTGTAACATGTACTATTGATAATTTTATTAGGTCGCCCCTATGGGGCTTTATCGAATTGTAATGGTATTATGTTCTACAAACAGGACGCCCCTACGGGGCTAAAAGAAATATTTTAATTTTTTTATAGTGCGTTTGCCCTGTAATAAGACAGACGAAGTTTTGCAAATCTAAGAAGTCTTCCGGGTAGATTCCCTTTCTACTAAATTAGTAGGAATAATAACAGATTTAGGCGTATTTAGGCTTAATTTATCTTCAATTTTTTCGAGTAATATTTCCATAGCTTTTTCTCCCATTTCAAAGCCGTGTTGCGCAATGGTTGACAAACTGGGTGTGGTGGATTTTGAAATGAAACCGTCAGTAAAACCAATCACCATTAAATCCTCCGGAACTTTTAATTCCCGTTGTGCAGCCAATTTTAAAGTCAAAGCGGCATATTTTTCATTGACGGCAAAAACCGCATCGGGCATGGGGTTCAGGTCAAATAATTTGGCAATTTGGTCTTTGATTGACGCCCGTTCATCAATGTGAAAAATTAAATTGCTGTCCAATTCATAACCGGCTTTCATTAAAGCTTTTTTATAACCCTTCTCTCTATCAGCTCCCACACTGATATGTGGTGGCGTCGTTAAAATGGCAATTCGCTGTGCACCTTTATCAATCAAATGTTTGGTTGCTTTATAGCCACCTTCCACATCATTAATGGTTACTTTATTGACATTTAATCCGGACGGCGCACGATCAAAAAACACTAAGGGGAAACCACGGTCTAATAAATTTGAAAAATGCATAAAATTATTCTTTTCAAAACTTTGTTTTGCCAACGAAACCAACAATCCATCGACATAACCATTTGTCAATAAGTCTGTCATTTGCCGTTCCTTTTCCCATTCATCATTAGACATGGTAATCAACAATTTATAGCCGGCATGTGACGCATAATTTTCTGCCCCGCTAATAACCCGCGAAAAGAAGTGATGCACCAGTTCGGGAACAATCACCCCAATAGTCATGGTGCGTTGTCGTTGCAAGCTAACCGCCAGATTATTAGGCTTGTAACCGACTCCATTGACATAATCCAAAATACGTTGTTTGGTTTCCGGGCTTATTTCATCGCTATTATGCAATGCTTTGGAAACTGTTGAAACGGAAACGCCTAAATTAGCGGCAATGATTTTTAAGGTTAATTTTTGTGGCATAATAAATCCTAAAATTTCAAAAAGATATTAAAAACAAGTCATTTAAAATCATAAGTCAACAAAATCAATTTTTTTGATTTTTTCATAAAAATACAAAATTTAACAGTTTACGAAAACGTTTTCGTGTATAAAAACTGATTTTTGTTAGTTTTTTGTAAACTTTTTTAACTACATTTAAAACGTGAAGTAAAAATGTAAACTTTATTATAATATCAATTAACATGGTAAAAGAGAATTGTTAATTAATCAAAAAAATCAAATCAATGAACCATTTAAGATTATGTTTCTTAGCATGGTTACTAATCATTCCACTATTGTCTACGGCTCAGATGACTATTAGCGGTATAGTAACCGACCAAAAAACCGGTGAGCCCTTACCGGGTGTTAATATTTTGGTTGTAGGTACAAAAAACGGCACTGCTTCTGATTTTGACGGAAAGTTCCGTTTACAAAATGTTCCGGAAAATGCCAAAATAGAATTTAGTTATGTCGGGTATAAAACTATAATTTTACCGGCACGTCCTGTAATGTCTGTTAAATTGCCGGAAGACCAGGAAAAACTAAAAGAAGTTATTGTTGTGGGTTACGGTAGTAGCAAAAAATCGGATTTAACCGGTTCGGTTGACAAATTAACCCCTAAAAATTTTGAAAAAGGACCAATTACCAGTGCCACCAGTTTGTTAACAGGTAAAATAGCAGGTGTATCAGTAACAGCGCCAAGCGGTGCGCCCGGGGAAGGCGCCAAAATCAATATTCGCGGGCTGAGTTCGTTATCTTTAACTAATGATCCTTTATATGTCGTTGATGGTGTCCCGATTGGCGGCGGGGTTTCAGGGTCAAGAGATAATTTAAATTTTGTCAATCCTAATGACATTGCTTCCATCGTAATATTGAAAGATGCTTCTGCTACGGCAATTTACGGGTCAAGAGCGGCTAACGGTGTCGTATTAATCACAACCAAAAAAGGCAAAAACAGAAATTTTAAATTCAATTATTCCTTACGCCAATCTTTCTCTATGCCATATAAATATGTTGATGTGTTAAACTCATACCAATTTGAAAAACTCGTCAACGATACCGGTGATGCAGCAGCTACACAACGCTTGGGAATGCCCGACCCCAATAATCCGGGGCAAAGAATTATGCATCATACCAATTGGCAAAAACAAATATATCAATCCGCCATAACCAATGAACATAATTTCAGCGCAACTGGCAATCTTTTTAAAAGTTTACCTATTCGTTTCTCTGTTGGATATATCAATCAAGATGGTATTTTGAAAACAGACAACTTTGAACGCACAACAGCAGCTATAAATTTAAATCCCAATCTGCTAAAAGATCATTTAAAAATTGCCATTAATGCTCGCGGCATGTATACCGAAAATCAATTTGCCAATCGGGGTGCTATCGGTTCTGCTATATTATTTGACCCAACCAAACCGGTTTATGATACCAATTCGCCTTATGCCGGGTATTTCAGTTGGATTGATCCTAATACCAATAGACAATACAATTTGGCCCCTACCAATCCGGTTGCTTTGGTGAACCTAACCGATGATTTTTCTTTTGTGAAAAGATTTGTAGGTAACGCCAAATTCGATTATAACCTACACTTCTTTACCGACCTTACTGCTACATTAAATATAGGTATCGATAAAGCCGAAGGAAACGGACACAGTATTTCGTCACCCGATATGCCAACCAGTGATGCCAGTTGGCAAGGTGTTCATAACAAATATTCCAGCGACAATACCAATAAATTGCTCGACACCTATTTAACATATAAGAAACAAAGCGGCAAACATGATTTTACACTCATGACAGGTTATTCATATCAGTCTTTTGAGTATAACAGCAGTTTTTATGACGACTACAAAAAACAACATGGCGCACCGGATTTTAATCAAATTGATAAATCCCGTCAAGTTTTATTATCATACTTTGGACGTTTAAATTATAAATTTAATGACAAATATTTGTTAACTGCAACTTTAAGAGCTGATGCATCTTCCTTATTAAATCCGGAAGATCGCTGGGGCTATTTTCCTTCGGTTGCAGCAGCCTGGAATATTCACAAGGAAGATTTTATGAAAAACAGCATTTTTAACGTGTTAAAACTACGCATCGGCTATGGCGAAGTCGGGAATGTCAACGGACTAGCACCTTATAAATATTTGACGCGTTACCAACAAAGCACCAGCACAGCCCAATACCAATTCGGAAGTAATTATTATGTGACTTACCGACCGGAACCTTTCAATAAAAATTTGCGTTGGGAAATTGGTCAAACGACTAATATCGGGATAGATTTCAGTCTTTTGGATAGCCGTTTAAAAGGTTCTGTTAATTTATACAACAAAGAAACCAAAGATTTGATTATCTGGGCATTAGTTGATCCATTTACCAACTTTGGCAATCGTGTTGAAACCAATGTTGGGAATATGAATAATAGAGGGGTCGAATTTGAGTTAAGCGGTTTAATC
>JALVEJ010000041.1 GCA_027031025.1 Flavobacteriales bacterium
TCCCCTGTAGAACCGATGGCGTTTGTATTCCTGACCCAGTAAACCCTCGCATATCCGCCTGTTGCAAATATAACAGCTTTTGCTTTTATAACATGAACTTCCCCATTTCTTATATCTATAGCAACAATACCTTTTGCTTCTCCGTTATCAACTAAAAGTTCTTTTACAAACCACTCATTTAAAAACTCAACATCATTTTTCAGACACTGCTCATACAATGTATGAAGTATAACATGCCCTGTTTTATCTGCTGCATAACATGTTCTTGGAAAACCAGCACCTCCGAAAGGTCTCTGGGCTATCCTTCCGTCTGGAAGCCTTGAAAATGGAACTCCAAGGTGTTCAAGCTCATAAATTCTTTTTGGAGCTTCTGTACACATAAATTCGATAGCATCCTGATCTCCAAGATAGTCAGAACCTTTTACAGTATCAAATGTATGAACTTCAGGACTGTCTGAAGGGTCAACATTAGCAAGGGCTGCATTTATCCCACCTTGAGCAGCTCCTGTATGTGATCTGGTGGGGTAAACTTTTGTTATCACTCCCACCTTCAGATCTTTTGCTTTGCTTGCTTCAAGTGCTGCCATTAATCCGCCACCGCCTGCACCTACAATTAAAACATCATAACTAAGCATTGCAACCCTCCTTTAAAAAAAATCAAACGTGGTTTTATTATAAATCAATGAAAAAATATTTTCTATAAATCCTGCTCTAAAACTCTTTTTATTCCTTTATCTCCTATATCTTTTCTGTAGTGGGCACCTTCAAAATGTATCTTATCTATGGCTTTGTAGACTTTTTCTTTTGCTTCCATCAGAGTATTACCGACAGCTGTTACTGTTAAAACTCTTCCACCTGCTGTAATGAGTTTTCCATCTTTTAGGTCTGTTCCTGCGTGGAAAACGACAATATCAGGATCTTCCTCTGCTTTTTCAATTCCTGTAATCTCAAACCCTTTTTCATACTCTCCGGGATAACCTTTTGATGCCATAACAACCCCTATAGACCATTTGTCGCTCCAGACAGGCTGAACGCTGTCTATTTTTCCATCAAGAATGTCCAGTATATGCTGTAAAAGATCGCTTTCAAGTCTTCTCATTATAGGCTGGGTTTCTGGATCTCCCATCCTTACGTTGAACTCAAGGACATTTATTCCTTTTGGACCTATCATAAGGCCTGCGTAAAGAAATCCTCTCATTTCTCTTCCTTCGGTTTTCATTCCCTTTAGAGTTGGATACATAATCTTCTCAAGAATCTGTTTTTCTACTTCTGGTGTTATTACCGGTGCTGGTGAGTAAGCTCCCATACCTCCTGTGTTAGGTCCTTTGTCTCCATCAAAAACCCTTTTGTGATCCTGAGAGGTTGCCATAGGAACAAGTTTTTCTCCATCGACCATAGCCATATAAGATGCTTCCTCCCCTTCCAGAAACTCCTCTATAACTATTCTTTTACTTGCTTCACCAAATCTGCCTCCAAACATGTCCCTCACTGTATCAACGGCTTCTTCTTCTGTGTTTGCTATTACAACACCTTTTCCGGCAGCGAGACCGTCTGCCTTTATTACTATTGGAGTTCCCATTTTTTTTATGAAATTTATCGCATCCTTTTCATTATCAAATGTTTCATAAAAAGCGGTTGGTATTCCGTATTTCTTCATAAAGTTTTTGGCGAATACTTTGCTTGCTTCTAATACAGCTGCATTTTTCCTGTGTCCAAATATTTTTAAACCTGCCTGTTCAAACCCATCAACTATTCCTTCCGAAAGGGGCTGTTCTGGTCCGACAACTGTAAGATCAATCTTTTCCTTCCTTGCAAAATCAATTAGTTTTTCAACATCAGTTGGTGCTATATCTACTTTCTCAGCTATCTGCCAGATACCTGCGTTTCCTCTGGCAGCATAGAGTTTTGTGAGAATAGGGCTTTGATTTATTTTCCATGCTAAGGCATGTTCCCTTCCTCCGTTTCCCACAACAAGAACTTTCATCTATTTCACCTCTCCTGAAGTTTTTTGTAAGGCTTTTATTTCAGGTTCTATTATGTAGTCATAGCTTTCCCTTTCTCTAATTACAAAATACTCATTTCCATCAACAAGTACTTCTGCAGCTCTTGGTCTTGTGTTGTAGTTTGAAGACATTGAAAAACCGTAAGCACCTGCACTCATAACCGCAAGGTAGTCTCCCCTCTGAAGATCATCAATCTCCCTGTCGACAGCAAAAAAATCTCCTGTTTCGCAAATGGGACCAACTATATCTGCGACTACTTTTTTTCCACTTTTTATAACAGGCAAAATGTGATGATAAGCATTGTAAACAGCCGGTCTTAACAGATCGTTCATTCCAGAGTCTATGATAATAAAGTGTTTTTTACCTTTGTCTTTTAGAAATATCACCTGTGAAATGAGAGCACCTGCTTCGCCTATCAAGGACCTTCCCGGCTCAACAAGAAGCTTTAGACCTATCTCTTTTACGAGAGGTATAACTGCCTGTGCAAGATCCTCAGGCTCTGGAGGTCTGTCGTCAGGTCTGTATTTAATTCCAAGTCCACCACCAATATCAATATGTTTAAGCTCAATTCCGATCTTTTTCAGTCTAAATACAAGCTCAACAGTTTTTTCAACAGCCTCCCTGTAAGGAGAAACATCCATTATCTGGGAACCGATATGGCAGTGAATGCCGACCACATTTAGATTTTTTTTCTTTATTGCTATCTCGTAAGCCTTAATGGCATCTTCCATATCTATACCAAACTTGCTCTCTCTTAAGCCTGTTGATATGTATGGGTGTGTTTTGGGGTCTACATCTGGATTTATCCTTATTGAAATGTTTGCTTTTTTTCCTAAACTACCGGCTATCTGATCAATAACATCAAGTTCCATTAAACTCTCAACATTAAATGACAGAATATCTGCCTTTACGGCATCTGCAAGCTCCCTGTCTGTTTTGCCCACCCCTGCGTAAACTATTTTTTTGGGATCAAAACCTGCTTTCAGTCCTCTGTACAACTCTCCTCCAGAAACTATATCAATACCAAGACCGTTCTCTCTAAAAATTTCAAGGATGGAAAGGTTGGAATTTGATTTCACTGCATAGCATATAAGGGTTGGATAACTTTGGAAAGCTTTTTTATATTGGTTTATTTTATTTAAAATAGCATTTTTACTGTAAACATAAAATGGTGTTCCAATTTCTTCAGCAATTTTTTTTAGGGAGATTTTTTCGCAATAAAGCTCGTTCTCAAAATAGGGAAAATAATAACTGAAAGAGTTTCCCATTATCTGAAGTTTTCCTCCTTAAAAAATTGAAATTTTTGCTTAAAGTATATTATGATAGTTTATATACCAAAATTACACAAGAGAGAAAACTTTGGGATTAGAGATTAAGGGAGTCACCGTTCCGGCTTTACTTATCAAATTAGACAGCGGTAAATCCTTTGAGGAAAATCTTGAAGAGCTTGAAGAAAAATTATCATCAGCTTTTTTTAAAGGTTCAGTCTCTATACTTGATTTATCAGATTCAGAGCTTTCTGAAGATCAGATAGAGAAAATAGAAAGTATATTAAAAAAATATAATGCCAGGGTTTTAGGCTATAAAGCAGAAAATAAAAAACCTGAAAGAAAAATACCTGAGATAACAGAAAAAAAATCTCTCAAAATAATTAACAAAACAGTTAGAAGTGGACAAAGGATAGAGTACGACGGAGATGTTCTTGTTATTGGAGATGTGAACCCAGATGCTTACATAATAGCTTCAGGGAATATAATAGTAATGGGAACACTCAGAGGAATTGTTCATGCTGGAGCAAATGGTGATGAAACGGCTGTAGTGATGGCATTGAAACTTACACCTCAACAGCTTAGAATTGGAAGTTTCTTTACCCGTTCCCCTGACAATCCAGAAACACCAGAACATCCAGAAAAAGCTTATATAGAAAACAACCAGATTGTAATAGAAAGAATAAAATAAAAGGGGTAATTAAAATGGCAAGAGTTATAGTAGTAACTTCAGGAAAAGGTGGGGTTGGGAAAACAACCGTAACAGCCAATATAGCAACAGCTCTTGCATCTATGGGAAAGAAAGTTCTGACGATAGATGCTGATATAGGTCTGAGAAACCTTGATATGATACTTGGTCTTGAAAACAGGATTGTTTACGACATTGTTGATGTTGTAGAGGGAAGAGTTCTCCCAAAAAAAGCCTTTGTTAAGGACAAAAGAGGGCTATCTTTGTTCTTACTTCCTGCTGCACAGACAAAAGACAAAGATGCAGTCAAACCACAGCAGCTTCAGGAAATAGTGGATGAGGTGAGGGAAGATTTCGATTATATTTTTATTGATTCACCTGCCGGTATAGAAAGCGGGTTTAAAACAGCAGCAACTCCTGCCGACGAGGCTCTGATTGTTACAAATCCAGAAGTTTCTTCTGTAAGAGATGCAGACAGGATAATAGGGCTTCTTGAAAAGATGGAAAAAGAAAATATGCGACTGATAATAAACAGAATAAAAATCCATCAGGTAAAAAAAGGTGAAATGCTTTCTGTTGAGGATGTTGAAGAGATTTTACAAATTCCCAAAATAGGTATAATACCAGACGAAGAAAAGATGGTTGATTTTACTAATAAAGGTGAACCTATAGTTCTTCACGAGAATGATTACCCATCTGCAAAAGCCCTTGTTAACATAGCAAGAAGACTTGAAGGTGAAGAAGTTCCGTTTAATGAGCTTGAGATTAAAAAAGGATTTTTTGCCAGATTATTCGGGAGGTAATAATGTCTATATTTGACTTATTTAAAAGAAAAAAGTCTTCCGATGTTGCCAAAAAAAGATTAATGATGGTTCTATCTTACGAAAGGAAAGGTCTGCCTCCTAATTTTGCTGACATACTTCAGGAAGATCTAATACAGGTTTTTTCCAAGTACCCCCAGTTTGACTCAAAAAGTATTGAGGTAGAGCTGAAGAATGACGGTGAGGTTGATCAGCTCTGGATAAGCATACCTTTTGCAAAGGGAAGAAGGCAGTAGATGGTTAGAAAACTTCCTCAAGATAGGCTGACGGTGGCTCTGCCTAAAGGGAGGCTTTTTGATCAGGTGAT
>JALVEJ010000042.1 GCA_027031025.1 Flavobacteriales bacterium
AACCTTGGAAGGAAAATTCAACAAGCATTTTGCTTTAGACGGCGGTATATTTTATACCAAAGGCAGGATGCTCGATAAACAACGCCCTTTGCCTTCCATTCCGCCTTTGTATGGGAATGCGAAGTTGTCTTACAAATTTGACAATATAGAAACCGCTTTACAATATCGTTTTATGCTTGACAAACCCGTAAATGAATATGATGTTGTCGGAGGGGTCGATAATATTGAAGAATCACCGGTTAACCCCGATACAGGTGAATATGCCGGTTTTCCGCAATGGCATATTTTAAATTGGTATGGCACTTATCATGTTAGTCAAAGTATTTCGATAAATTTAGGTGTTGAAAATATTTTTGATATTCACTATAAGGAATTTGCGTCGGCTATCAGTGCGCCCGGACGGAATTTTAAAATTCAAGTGGTGACGCATTTTTAGTAAAAAGTGTGAAGTGGAAAGCAGTTAGATTTTCTCAAATAAGAAGTCAGAAAATGTTGATAGTTAAAATTAATTAGACCTAGAAGTTAGCCAAACCTACTAGGTAGCAAAGTTCTGTTAGGTTTTCAAAACCTGATAGATCTTAAAAATATAAGTTAAACAAAACTGAATAATCATATAATTAAACAACTATGAATCAACTCATTACGCTGGGCGAATTTATCATCGACCGGCAAGCGCATTTTCCTTATTCAACCGGTGAATTGAGCAGTTTGTTAAATTCTATCCGTTTGGCTGCAAAGGTCGTCAATCACGAAGTCAATAAAGCCGGTTTGGTTGATATTATCGGCGCGGCAGAGAATGAAAACGTGCAAGGAGAGCAACAACAAAAACTCGATGTTTTTGCCAATAAAGTCTTTATCCAAGCTTTGATTAATCGTGAAATTGTTTGCGGTATAGCTTCCGAAGAGGAAGATTCGTTTATCAATATAGTCGGAAAAGATAATGGCAATAATAACAAATATATTGTTTTGATGGATCCTTTGGACGGTTCCTCTAATATTGATGTTAATGTATCGGTAGGGACTATCTTTTCCATTTACCGTCGCATTAGTCCGGTAGGCAAACCCGTTACCGAAGAAGATTTTTTACAACCGGGAGTCAATCAAATTGCAGCCGGTTATGTTATTTACGGCACTTCAACAATGCTTGTATATACAACAGGGCATGGCGTCAACGGTTTTACGCTCAATCCGGCATTGGGTGTGTTTTATTTGTCTCATCCCGATATGCATTTTCCGGAGAAAGGCAAGATTTATTCCATAAACGAAGGCAATTACAGGCATTTTCCTAAAGGGATCAAAAAATATATCAAATATTGTCAAGAAGAAGAAGGAGACCGCCCTTATACTTCTCGTTATATAGGTTCGTTAGTGTCTGATTTTCATCGTAATATGATTAAAGGCGGCGTGTATTTATATCCTAATTCGAGCCGTTATCCCAATGGCAAATTGCGCTTACTTTATGAGTGCAACCCCATAGCATTCTTGGCAGAGCAAGCCGGTGGAAAAGCGTCAAACGGCAAACAACGCATTATGGAAATCAAACCCACCGAACTACACCAACGGGTGCCTTTTTATGTTGGAAATAAATGTATGGTCGAAAAAATAGAAAAATATATCAAGAAATATGACGGAGAAAGAACTTAAAGAACTACACGAAATTTATCTTACACATCCCAAAATCACTCGCAATAGCAAGGAAGTTCAAAAAGGGGATATTTTTTGGGCGCTCAAAGGCGAACGCTTCGATGGCAATCAATTTGCCGAAGAAGCCCTTGAAAAAGGCGCTCATATTGCGGTTATTGATGATAAAAAGAAAAATATTGTCAAGGAAAAACGCTATTTTTATGTAGAAGATAGCTTAAAGGCTTTGCAAGAACTAGGTAAATTTCACCGGCAATATGTCGGTATGCCGACCATTGCCATAACCGGTAGCAATGGCAAAACCACGACCAAAGAACTGGTCAATGCCGTTTTATCGCAACGATACCGGACGGCAGCAACTTATAAAAATTTGAACAATCATATCGGGGTACCTTTGACTTTGCTCGAAATACCCGAAGATACCGATATTGCCATTGTTGAAATGGGAACAAATCATTTTGGAGAAATAGAGGCTTTAACTAAAATAGCCGACCCTGATTTCGGTATCATTACGAGTATAGGCAAAGCACATTTGGAAGAATTTAAAGATTTGGATGGCGTTTTAAAGGAAAAAACCGCACTTTTTGAGTATCTCAAACTAAAAGGTGGAATGGCTTTTGTCAATCTTGATGATGAATTGGTTAAAAAAGCTGCCGAAGGCTTAAAAACCTATACATTCAGCTACCATAATCATCCTGATGCCAATGTGCAATTGCAAGATATTTCAGAAGATGCTCAACTTAAAATCCGGTTAAATAATACGGATATTCAAACCCAATTGACCGGAAAATACAACTTGTCTAATATCGGATATGCTATTGCTACGGGCAAATTTTTCAACTTGTCCGATGAAGAAATCAAGCAGGCTTTAGAACATTATACGCCCAAAGACATGCGTTCGCAAATTATTGAGCAAAATGACAATTTGATTATTTTGGATGCCTACAATGCCAATCCAACTAGTATGAAAGCGGCTATAAAAAATCTGTTGCAAATGCCAGGTAAGCACAAAGTTGCAATTTTAGGAGACATGTTTGAATTGGGAGAAAATGCTGCCCGTGAACATCAAGAAATAGCTGATTTTGTCAAAGAAAATCATATTGAAGGCTATTTGATCGGGGAAAATTTTAATCAAACAAAAACAGATTTACCAAAATTTAAAACGACACAAGATTTTATCAATAGTGGTGTTTTAGACAATGTCAAAGGTTCACATATTCTTATCAAAGGTTCCAGAGGTATGGCTTTGGAAAATATTCTTGAATTGAAATCGTAAGATAAAATAACACCAAATTATTTACCGACTTTAACTTCTTTCGGTCAAAAGGGCAGTTTTTTGGACATTTTGACGTGTTTTGATTGTTTGGAATATTTGTTGTGATTTGAAAATTGTAAAAAATTAATAACAAAAATTTATAAAAAAACAAAAAACTATGGAAGCAATTTACAAATTACAAGCAAATATTAAACATTGGTGGTTGCCGGTTTTAACCGGCAGTTTATTGATAATAGCCTCATTATTGATGATTATTTTTCCGGTTGCAACTTTTGCCGGATTAGCCGTTTTATTCGGTTGGAGTTTATTCGTTTACGGCGGCTTAAATTTCGTATTTGCCGTTAGAAACCGTAAAGTTTTCCACGGGTGGATATGGTATCTGATGTTTGGTTTAATAGAAATGGTTTTAGGAGCTTATTTATTGTTCCAACCTACATTAGCAGCCGAAGCATTGGTCTTATATTTGGGATTTTGGTTTACTTTTATTGGAATTTCCCGTATCAGTTTTGCTTTTTTGATGAAAGATATGGGTATTAAAAACTGGGGCTGGACATTAGCCGGCGGTATTTTAGTGTTGATGTTAGCCTTTTTTATTATTTTAAATCCGGTTATCGGTATGTTTAGTGCCGTATATTTGGTAAGTTTTGCTACCTTTGTAACCGGTTTACTGGCAATATCGTTTGGCTGGGAACTTAAGAAATTAGAAAAGCTATTAACTGAATAAACAATTATATGGTCAAATTAATTATCAAAAATTTAAAAGAAATCGAGGAGCCATTCCGTAAGGAATTTGAAGAAATCTGTCAGGAAAAACTGGATTTTTATCAAAATCTATTTAAAAAATATGACAAAGATTTGACTTTGGAAGTCATTGTTAACAAATCGGCAAAAACCTATACGGTAAGTGCCTCTATTGACTTGAAAAGCAAAAAAGTTCTTATTGCCGAAGAAAATAAAGATGTTTTAAAAGCGCTTCGCAATTTGTTTAACGAGTTTAAAAAAGCTGTCAAACGCCAATACGAACTCGAACGCAAAGATTACGAGTATAAACGTAAAAACAGGAGATAAATCTTATGAATCTTATTTTTTAACAGTCGTCAATTATGGCGGCTGTTTTTTATTTTATATTTGTATTTTTGATACATAATTTATCTATCTATGCAAAATCTACCGGTAACTCAAAAATATATTAATCGCGAAATCAGTTGGTTATCTTTCAACGAACGCGTCTTGCAAGAAGCATCAGACCCCAAAGTGCCACTTTTGGAGCGCCTGCGGTTTGTGGGTATTTTCTCAAATAATATGGACGAATTTTTTAAAGTTCGTTATGCCAAAGTGCAGCGCATCAGTTTGGGAAAATTTCCCGAAAAAAGCAAATTTGAAGTCCGGCAAGCCAAAAAATTGTTGAAAGAAATCACTAAAATTGCTATCAAACAGCAAAATGAGATGCGGCGGGTGCGTCGTGGTATTTTTGAAGAACTCAAACAACATGATATACACTTGATTGACGAACGGGAAATCAACAAAAAGCAAGGCGATTTTTTAAAAAAATATTTCATAGACAAGGTTAGTCCGTCCTTAGTAACCATTGTGTTAAACGATTTGCCGGAATTTCCCATTATCAAAGATTCGTCAGTCTATTTGGCGGTCAAAATGAGCAAAAAGAAAGGACGGGAAATCAAAGATGATATTACCGAACCCATTTATGCTTTGGTGGAAATACCGACGGATGATTTAGGGCGTTTTGTAGTATTGCCAAAGGAAGGCGATAAAAATTACATTATGCTTTTAGACGATGTTATTCGTTACAATCTCGATGAAATTTTTAACATTTTTGACTACGACAAGATTGAAGCACACGTTATTAAAATATCGCGTGATGCCCAATTTGAAGAAGATACCGACCGGACTAAAAGTGTGTTGGAAAAAGTCAGTTTTTATGTTCGTCAACGTCAAAAAGGAGAACCTGTCAGACTGATTTATGATGAAGCTATTGCCAATGACACCCTGGAATTTTTAAAACAAAAAATGGGTATCGACGAATTGGACAGCCTGATACCCGGAGGGCGTATTCATAACCATCGCGACTTTATGGGATTTCCCGATTTAGGCAAGAAAGATTTGCTTTATAAACAATATCCGCCGTTACCCATCAAGGATTTATCGTTACAAGGAAGTATCCTCAAACAAATCAAAGAAAAGGATTTTCTGCTTTATGCACCTTATCACAATTACAAATATGTGGTCAAATTTTTGCGTGAAGCAGCACTAGATCCAAAAGTTAAAGAAATTAAAATTACTATTTATCGCTTGGCAAAAAATTCGCAAATAGCCAGTTCGCTTATCAATGCCGCCAAAAATGGCAAAAAAGTGACGGTTCAAATAGAATTGCGTGCCCGTTTTGATGAAGCCCAAAACATCAAATACGCCGAAATTTTTAAAAACGAAGGCATCAATCTCGTGTTTGGTTTACCGGACATAAAGGTTCATAGTAAAATATGTATGATTGAACGCGAAGAACACGGTGAAATTAAACGTTACGGCTTTATCAGCACCGGCAATTTTAACGAAAAAACCGCTAAAATTTATACAGATTATACTTTATTTACCGCCAATCAAGGAATTTTGGAAGATGTTTCCAAAGTCTTTGACTTTTTCGATATCAATTATAAAATACCTAAATACAAACATCTTTTAGTATCGCCTCATTATTTCCGGCGTAAAATGTATTCGTTG
The DNA here is from genome assembly GCA_027031025.1 of Flavobacteriales bacterium. GTDB lineage: Bacteria > Bacteroidota > Bacteroidia > Flavobacteriales > Flavobacteriaceae > WGBX01. The sequence continues at coordinate 5,654 of JALVEJ010000042.1, forward strand.
ATTAATGAGCAAATCAAACGGGCACAACAAGGTAAAAAAGGCTTAATAAGATTGAAAATGAACAGTTTATCTGACCGAAAAATGATTGATAGATTATACAAAGCCAGTCAAGCCGGTGTCGAAATTCAACTTATTGTCCGGGGCATTAACCGCTTGATTCCGGGTATAAAAGGATTAAGCGAGCATATCAAAGCTATCAGTATTGTTGATAAATTTTTGGAACATCCGCGGCTTTTCATTTTCGGACCGGACGAAGAGGCTAAAATTTTTATAGGCTCGGCAGATTTTATGCCGCGCAACTTAGACCGGCGCGTTGAAGTGACCAGTCCCGTATACGATAAAAACATCAAGCGGGAACTGATAGATACGTTTAATATTTCTTGGAATGACAATGTTAAAGCGCGTATTTTTAACCAAACCCAAGACAATCAATACAAACGGGATGGCAAAAAACCATTAAGATCGCAATTTGCGTTGTATGATTATTATCTTGATAAGTTGAGGAAATGAGGAGTGAGGAACAAAACCTCAATTCCTCAATAAAACCGGTCACTTCGATACAATTTTGTTCGTTACCTCACAAAATCACTCAGTGACCTTTTCTTAATTCCTCAAATTCCAAGACAAACATAAGGTATGAAATAAAAGATAAAATCATCAAAAAACGAACTAATCTATGAACAGGAACAAATCCTCAATTCCTCAATTTAAAAGACGAAAACACGGTATGAAACAATAAACAATCATCAAAGAATGCAATGCTATAAAACGAAATAAATCCTCATTTCCTCAGTTTATGAAACGAACAATATAGTTCGTAATAATAGGCAATCATCGAATAACGTCATATTCAATGAAGCACAACAAATCCTCATTTCCTCAATAATGGAAAAAATTTCCTTCAAAACCATCAACAAACTCGCCATTCCGTCTATACTCGCCGGAATTATCGAGCCGGTGATTTCCATAACTGATACGGCAATCATCGGGCATGTTAAGGAATTTCCAACCGAAAGTCTGGCGGCAGTCGGTTTAGTCGGCTCGTTTATGTCGGCTTTGTTTTGGATATTGGCACAGACCAAAAACGCCATTTCGAGCATTGTCAGTCAACATTTAGGGGCTAAAAGACTGCATCACATCAAAACTTTGATACCGCAGGTTTTGTTGATGAATTTACTTTTGGGGATTATCTTAGTTTTTGTAACCCGGTATTTTGCCAAAGATATTTTTGAAATATATGCCGCCAAATATCGTATCTTAGATTTTTCAGTTGTTTACTATAAAATTAGGGTATTTGGATTAATCTTTACTTTGATAACTTTTACTTTGTTCGGTATTTTTCGGGGGTTACAAAATACGTATTGGGCGATGTTTATCAGTGTAATCGGCGGTATCATCAATATTGTTTTAGATTATTTGCTGGTATATGGTGTTTCCGGTTATTTTAAACCTATGCATATTGAAGGCGCGGCTTGGGCAAGTTTAATAGCGCAATTTGTGATGATGATTTTAGCAATAACCGTATTTTTACGTAAAACACCTTTTGATTTAAACATAAGCCTACAAATTCATTCGCATATCAAGCGATTTCTGAGTATGACCGGCAATTTGATTATTCGCACTATTGCTTTGAATACAGCGATATTTCTATCAAATCGCTACGCCACTTCTTACGGCAAAAACGCCATAGCCGTTCATGTTATTTTGACTAATATTTGGCTCTTTACCACTTTCTTTCTCGACGGTTACGCCGATGCCGGCAATTCGCTAGCCGGTAAGCTCTATGGCGAAAAAGATTTTTTGAATTTAAAAAAACTAACCGGTAAGTTGATTAAGTATAGCGAATTTGTAGCCCTAGGCTTGGCTTTGGTTTTTATTATATTTTATAAACCAATCGGGAGTTTGTTTACCAATGAGCCCGAAGTTATCGCTTTATATGAACAAGTTTTTTGGCTGGTGATTTTGATGCAGCCCGTAGGCGCCATAGCCTTCATTTTTGACGGTATTTTTAAAGGTTTGGGTTGGGTTAAATTTTTACGAAATATGCAGTTGGTAGCTACTTTTGTTGTGTTTGTTCCGGTATTGTTGATATTGGATGCTTACGGATTGAAACTTTATGGTGTTTGGATAGCTTTTTTGCTTTGGATGGCAGTCAGAGCCGGGAGTTTGTGGTGGCGGTTTGAACGGTTTTTTAAGCAGGAAAAACCTATTGAAACATAAAAAAAAGAATTTTAAACTTCTTAATGATTTTGTTATTTAACATTAAGGCATTAAGATTTTTATACTATCGTAAACACTACGTCTTTGAGGATGCTTTTGTATTTTGAATCGCAATAAAATATCCAAATTAAATCTGTAATTACAAAAAATGAGGCTGTCTCGATTGCTTTTGAGACAGCCTCATTTAAAGGAAACATCTTTTTTAAACTTTTATTTTCTCAATAAAAGTTTTTCTTGTGTAAACTGATGTGAAGCTTTTAAGACATCCACCATTTTAGGCCAATTGGCATTGGGTTCATAATTGTGAAAATAAGATTCTGCTACATCAATAATTATTTTATCTCCTTCTTGTTTAGCAGAACTTATAAAGCTTCCAACATCGTTTTTGACTGACTTGTTCAATTTATCCAAACCTTTAACCTTATAACCGGCAGGTAATTTGATGCTGATATGATATTTGGCGGTATACGGATAATATCTGTATATATTTTCAGTGCGTTTCAGTTCCTTTTCATCCACATCATCTTGACGTCCTATTAATTTTCCGGCTAAAAGAATAGTATTTCTGCCGGCTTTTTTAGTCAAACCTTCTTTGATGTTATAGGATTCGTGATATTGAAAATCTTTCTGGTTGGCATATCTACCTAGTTTATCAATGCCAAAATCATAATGGTCTATTTTGACTTCATAATATTCTTCGATATCTTTTTTAAAGTTTTCTTTTCTTTTGTCTTTATTCTTTTTGATAGCGGCGTTGAGTTTATTGATAGTACTACGGCCTCTTTTACGTTTGGCTTTGTTGTGCAGGATAGATTTACCGTCATTAAATCTCTTATAATCGTCATCATAAAAATCGTAAACGCTTACCATGTTTGCTCGGATTGCTCTTTTTTTATGCCCTTTAGCATTGACTGTTTGTTTGACGGCTATGTCTTTAAATTGATCGTCGAGATTGACTTCCATGTTTTTTTCAATAACATTATCTTCAATGGATGAAACCGGCATGGTAAAGTCGTCAATACTTTCGGGCTTGCCCAATTTGTTGAGTTTCAATACGTAAGCAGAATTGCCTTCATACAACGGATGAATTTCCCCGGCTACCCCAAACAACGGATCTTCAACTAAGGATTGTAAATACATGGTTTCACCGCCGGGCAAATACACTTTGGTAACATAATCTAAATAATAATTGGTCAGCAGGTCTTTCATGCCGCCCAGTTTTCTGTATTTTACTAAAATCAACTCGTGTTTGAGTTTCTCTTTTTCTAAAAAACTGTGTAAAACGGAATGAAACGTGTATTCGTTTAACAAATTAACATCATTCATCCAAACATTGGCAAGCATGGGGTCAATATCTTCAAAAACAGTTGCTTGTAACACCGGTTGAATGGCATAATAACGCAAATTGTTATAAAATCTTTCAATACGTTTTTTTGGCGATTTGATATTTTTTAAGTTCTTGTATAATTTGACTAAGGATTTGTTGTTAAATTTATAAGTTTTATAAGTTTCCAAAACTTCGTCTTTGGTTACGTGTCTCTTGATTTTACCTCTTTCTTTTGCTAAAAAGGCACCCATTTTTTTTCTAATGCTATTACTTGGCGCAAAGCCTACTTGAAACTTGATTGAAGGATATTCTACCAACGGGAATACCCAGGATTTGGCATCTCGTGATTTAACATTGTCCATAATGATTTTGTAGGCAATACGTTTAGGGTCGGAAGTTCTGACTTTTTTGATGTCCGGTGCGCCGTTAAGATTTTGAAAGTTTAAATAAAACTTTTTGCCCATATTGAGGTCAACTTCTTCCCTGATAATAGGATAATCGGAATTCAAGGTTGTATAGACCGGCGGAAAAGTCGCTCCGTTTCTAATATATAAATAGTCGCTGTCAAAGTAATAGTAATCGACAATATCGCCAATTTCAAGATTTGGAATGGCTATTTTATTAACATCATCTTCTTTGACTGTATTTTTTTTAATATCAATTTTGATTTCTTTTTTGTTGGGTTTAATGATTTTGACATTAAAGTTGGTTATTTCTTTGTCTTTTTTCTTAAAACCTAGAATATTTACACTGCCATTATTGTTTTCTTGCTCGTATTTGAATTTTGAATATTCATCGAGGGCGGCTTGGTCCAGAATTTTAATACGTCTTCTGAAATAAGATTCTACAAAGACAATTCTGTTTCGTCTTTTATAGTTATAATAATGCTTTTGATAGAGGATAACAGCAGATTGGTCTTTGTATTTATCAGCGTCAAATTTAATTTTTTTGGCAGGGTCATTATGCGGCCAAATTAATCGTTTAATTTCAGCTGCTTTCTTTTTTCTAAACTGTGCTTGTGCCGTAAAATTCAAACCGAATATAAAGGCTAAGCTAATTAAGAGTATTTTTTTTAAGGTCATCTTTATTATTTTTTATTAATTGATTTAGAAATGTTAGATTATTTTTTTACCAGAACTATTTGGGTTTGATAAATGTCATTGAGTTTTTTATAAACTTTTTGCCAAGCATCCAAGTTTTTTTTGTGGATAATGGCATTGGGAAAAATGAATTTTTTGGTATAAATCAATTTATTACCTTCGGTTTTAAAGCTGATGTCAACTTGAAAATCATCATTGACAGCATGCAAATCATTGGGAACTTCACTAAATTTATAACCTTGAGGTATTTCAAGAATAGTTTTGGTTTCCAGATGCGATTTTTTATAGAATTGGTAAGGGGTTTTACGTTTTTCGAAATCTAATCCACCGTAATCTTTGTCATAGTCAAAATCGATATACATTTCATTGTCAAAAGTAGAAACGGCATTTTTTAAGGTAAAATCATAATCCAGTTTTATGTCAGCTTCCCGGTTGGTTAAATCTGAGGTTTTGATGTTTTTTAATACATAATTGGTATCATCACCTCTTAGGAAGTATTGTAAAGCTTCTTTTTTCTTGTTGGTTTTAATGGTATTGTAGCCTTGTAAAAATGCTGTCCGGCTTTGTCCTTTATAAACTTCTTTGACATGTCCGGTCAGGTTTTCTCCTTCTACTTTCATGGTTTTTTCATAAGTTTTCAGGTTATGTTTGGCATCGTGCACCGGTACTTTTTTTAGCATAAATTTGTTGCCATCTTCAATCATCACTTCCCGTCCTTGTATGCGTTCGGCATATTCTCCAAAAGGCACATATGATTCTGTAGCATCCAGATAATAAGGTTTTCCGTTTAAAAACAGGGTACATATCATGTGGTTGTCAACCGCCAAGCTCGGGGTGCTGTAATCGTAGGCAATACGCCTGGTCCCTATCCATGTGCGTCTGGCATCATAACCGGCTTTTTTAAGCATACCGGTCAGTAGGTTTGCCATACCTTTACAGTCGCCGTAGCGTTTTTCATAAACATTTTGAGATTCGTCCGGTTTGTAGCCGGCTAAACCGTCTTCAAAGGCAATATAGCGGATGTTGTCTTGCACCCAATAGAATATGTTTTTTATTTTGTCTACATCGGTTTTACCTTTCTTTTTAAGTTCGTTGACTTTATTAGCATAAAGTGCCGGCTTTTCTTTTAAACGTTTAATCAAAGAATGATACCACTTGTAGAGGTCACCGGTTTGGTCAAATACTTTATGCGTTTGATTGGTTTTGTCAACATAAGATTTTGTCAAAACCAAAACATGAGGATACAAGTAGGTGGGTCCTTGCATGTGTGATTCGTTATACATTGCCGGAATATTGTGTAAAATATATTCGGTTACGTTGGCTTTGTATTTGTCACTGTAATAAGATTTCTTTTTGATGTCATAACCGGTAAAATTCATTTCTTTGAGTTCGACATTAACTTTTTTAGGGATAATAAACCGGATGGTTTTGTTAATGACAGGTTGTTCCTTGGCAAAGTAAACCGAGGTAAAATATTTGGGGTCGTAGTAGGTTTTCCGGTATTCGTATTTATAAATATAACCGGTCATGGGAAAGCGTAAGTTGGCAAATTTTACACGGTTGTCGTGGTAAAACAAGTCGTTGACTTTAACATATTGGTCATTAACTTTTAATTGTTGGCGTCTGTTTAATTTATTTTTAAACCGCAAACTGACATCCCCGGAATTGTCATCATAAAACAGATATTCTTGGATGAAGGCATTGTCTTTAATACTCATTAAAGTTTCTTTGCCTTTCATTTTGATATGATAGTTGTTAGATTTTCTATCAAATTTGTATTGGTAGTTTTCTTCCCCATCCAAAATGACGACTTCTACATCTTTCCGGTCTTTAAATTTTTTAGCCAAATTTTTGGCTTTTTGTATTTCTTCTGGACTGGGGTCGGCACGGACTTGTGCCAATAATAATGCGTTTTGCGATGAAAAAACCAACATCACAATGAGTAATATGAAGTTTTTCATAATAAATAATAATTAAATAATTATATTTGCTTTGAAACTTTTTTAATGATTTAAAATCAATAAAGACTATTGATTGCTAATATTTTATTAAAGACCTACTAGGTTTTTGAAAACCTAGTAGGTTGTGATCTTCTGTTGACAGAGGATTTTATTTTTAACTTTTTTGTAAAAATCTTCAAGAAGATTTGTTGTTACAACAGATGTAGATGAAATTTTAATCAAATCAATACGATGAAAGTATTTGATATAACTTATTAATTATGAATTTTGCGTAAGTTTGGGCTCCTTACTGTTTAAAAATCACCAAATCTGTATCCAATAACTAATTTTCCGGAGAAAAATATTGATTCGGGTTTGATTTCTTCAACTTCTCTATCGGGGTCGTTAGCATCAGGTGCAATTTTGAAATCACTTGACAAATAAGTGCCAATACCAAGAGAATATTCAAAAATAAAACCGGAATCGGTCACTTTTTTTGCGCCGGCTTCAAAACCAATGCCTGTATAAGATTGTTTATAAGTCTCAATAAGATCTACTGAATTTCCATTTATATCCTTGGAGTATTCTCTTGTGTAATCAACTGATGAATTAACTGCAAATAAATCAACATACCATTGGTCACCACCATTGTAAGGGCTGTAATAGTATTTTGCTCTTAATTTTTCGGCAAAACCGGATTGTGTGCCGTCATAATCCTCTGAATTTAAAAAAGCATAAGCTTTTCCAAAAAAAGGTTGTAAACTTAATTCCACACCGAAGTTCTCATTTAACAAATATTCTCCTTGAATATCAGCCGCTCCCAAAATAGTTGTAACCGGATTGATCTTGACTTCGATTTGTGCTTGTAAACTAAGCGTAGCTCCAAATAGTAATACAAATAATAGTTTTTTCATTTTTTTTTTTGTTTTTAAAATTATGGCAACAAATATAAATTATTTTTTTGTATCCTTTACATTTAATTATGTATTTATGGTTTAATAATTTTGAAATTAAATTTTTGATAAATATTACGATTTTAAATGTCTTTTTTTTGTTTTATTAAGAGAATTTAATGAAAAAAAATAAAGATTCTGCGAAAAATAAGACTTTGATTTTTGTTTTTCTCCTCCTTTCCTCAATTCCTCAAATTTCAAGCAGAAATAAAGTGTGAAGCAATAAGTAATCATCAATGCTCCATGCAATCTATAAAGCAAGAACAATCCTCAATTCCACAAACAAAATGCAATTTCGTCATAAAAACAAGACAAAACAGCAGGCTTTAGCGTCGTTTTGTCGTATTTGTAACTTGGGAATAAATTTTGTAACTTGAACGGCGAACTAAAAAACTAAACTTAAAAATATTAGACTATGAATTTTGACAAATTTACCATAAAATCACAAGAAGCTGTGCAAAAAGCCATGCAGATTGCGCAAGGATTGGGCAATCCGCAAATAGACAATGCACACTTGATGAAAGCCATCCTCGAAGTGGATGAAAACGTGACACCGCATATTTTGAAAAAAACCGGTGTAGATGTTAATTTATTTAAACAAAAACTCGATCAATATATCAATTCATTGCCCAAACAACAAGGGGGTAGCCAACCGCAATTATCAAGAACGGCTTCAAAAACTTTGACTGATGCTTTGAATTTGGCTGAAAAAATGAAAGATGACTATGTGTCTATCGAACATTTGTTATTAGCCATTTTTGACAGCGGCGATGATGTATCTCGTATGTTGAAAGAAATGGGCGTGACTAAAAAAGCTTTGGAAACTGCCATTCAAGATATTAGAAAGGGCAGTCGTGTAACCTCTCAAAGTCAAGAAGACACCTATCAAGCTTTGGAAAAATACGCGATTAACTTGACCAAATTAGCCCGCGAAGGCAAATTGGATCCGGTTATTGGTCGGGACCAAGAAATCCGCCGTGTCTTACAAATCTTATCACGTCGTACCAAAAACAACCCGATTTTAGTCGGTGAACCTGGAACCGGTAAAACGGCTATTGTTGAAGGTTTGGCACACCGAATCGCCAAAGGGGATGTGCCGGATAATTTGAAAGATAAGCAAATCTATTCGTTAGATATGGGTGCCTTAATGGCAGGCGCCAAATACAAAGGCGAATTTGAAGAACGTTTAAAATCCGTTGTTAACGAAGTTAAAAAATCAGAAGGCGATATCATTCTGTTTATCGACGAAATTCACACTTTGGTAGGAGCCGGCGGTGGACAAGGCGCTATGGATGCCGCTAATATTCTAAAACCGGCATTAGCGCGTGGCGAGTTAAGAACTATTGGTGCCACGACCTTAGACGAATATCAAAAGCACTTTGAAAAAGACAAAGCTTTGGAACGCCGTTTTCAAAAAGTTATGGTTGATGAACCGGATATGGAATCTGCTATTTCCATTTTGCGTGGTATCAAAGACAAATACGAACAACATCACAAAGTTCGTATTAAAGATGATGCCATTATCAATGCCGTAGAATTGTCCAGCCGGTATATTTCCGACCGGTTTTTACCGGACAAAGCTATCGACTTGATGGATGAAGCAGCCAGTAAATTGCGTATGGAAATCAATTCCAAACCCGAAGAACTCGATAAGTTGGATAGAAAAATCATGCAGTTGGAAATTGAGTTGGCAGCGATCAAACGTGAAAAAGACGAACAAAAAATCAAAGAACTCGAAAAAGAATTAGCCGAACTCAAAGAAGAACGCAACCAAATCTATACCAAGTGGAAAGAAGAAAAAGATTTGGTCGATCAGTTGCAAAACATCAAAAAAGAAATTGACCAAACCAAATTTGAAGCCGAACAAGCCGAACGAGAAGGCGATTACGGCAAAGTAGCCGAAATCCGCTACGGCAAACTCAAAGAATTAGAAGATAAATTGGCAAAAGCTCAACAAGAATTGAGCGAAAAACAAGCCAAATCGTCTTTGATTAAAGAAGAAGTAACCGGCGAAGATGTTGCCGAAGTAGTCGCCAAATGGACCGGTATTCCGGTTCAAAAAATGTTACAAAGTGACCGTGAAAAACTCTTGAAACTCGAAGACGAATTGCATACACAAGTCGTTGGACAAGAAGACGCTATTAAAGCCGTAGCCGATGCGGTACGTCGAAGCCGTGCCGGACTGAAAGACCCGAACAAACCGATTGGCTCATTCTTATTCTTAGGAACAACCGGTGTGGGTAAAACCGAGTTGGCAAAAGCATTGGCAAACTATTTATTCAACGACGAAAAAGCCATGACGCGCATCGATATGAGCGAATATCAAGAGAAACACGCGGTTAGTCGTTTGGTCGGTGCGCCTCCGGGATATGTCGGCTATGACGAAGGGGGTCAGTTGACCGAAGCGGTGCGCCGTAAACCTTATCAAGTCATCTTGCTTGATGAGATAGAAAAAGCGCATCCCGATACGTTCAATATTTTATTGCAAATGCTTGACGAAGGACGTTTGACCGATAACAAAGGACGTACGGCAGACTTTAAAAACACGATTATCATCATGACCTCTAATATGGGTGCCGATAAAATTCAACAAGCCTTTGAAAATGCCAAAACACCCGAAGAACGTGAAAAAGCTGCCGAAAAAGCCAAAGAAGAAGTGCTTCAAGAATTGAAAAGACGTGTGCGTCCCGAATTCTTGAACCGTATCGATGAAATCTTAATGTTCAAACCATTGTCAAAAGATGAAGTCAAAGACATTGTCAGAATTCAGCTCAACAAAGTGAAAAAAATGTTGAAAGAACAAAATATTGATGTGGAATTCACCGAAAAAGCAGTTGAATACTTGGCTGATAAAGGTTTTGATCCCGAATTTGGTGCCCGTCCGATTAAACGGGTGATTCAAAGAGATATTTTAAACAATTTGTCCAAAGACATATTAGCCGGCAAAATCAATACCGGATCAACCATAGTCGTAGATTATGAAAACGGACAAATTGTCTTTAAAAACAAAGCTTAACTCAAAAAATAACAAACTAAAACCAATAAA
>JALVEJ010000043.1 GCA_027031025.1 Flavobacteriales bacterium
GTATTGGCTTAGCCCACAGGTTTGATGACAGTTTTTCGGGCTTGTTGCAGTATTATGTAACGCCGCAATTTCGCATAGGCTATGCTTATGATTTTACGATGACGGAATTGCGTCATTACAACAGCGGTTCACACGAATTGATGTTAGGCTATGATTTCAACTTTGTTGAAGACACGCGTATTCGATCACCGCGTTTCTTTTAACCCCAAAAACTATAAGAAATGAAAATTATATATACCAAACAACGTATCGTATTAGTGCTGTTAAGTCTGATGTTAGGATTTGCAGTACAATCTCAGAGTTTGAGATTGAAGAAAGCTAATAAATTTTTTAAAGAATATTCATATGATAAAGCCATTAGAGCGTATGAATCCATAGATGACAAAACCCCATCGGTTTATCGCAATTTGGCCAAAAGCTATTTGATGCTGGGCAATATTGACAAAGCCGAAGGGAATTATGCTGCTTTGATGAGTACCGGCGGTTATCAACCCGAAGATGTCTATGATTATGCTTCGGTATTGATGATGAACAAAAAATATGACGAAGCCGCCAATTGGATGGAGAAATATTACAAATTAAAACCGGATGACAGACGTGCACAAGCTTTTATGTCCAATCCGTTGTATTACAGAGACTTATTACAATCTGACCCGAAAATGGCTTTAAATAATTTGGATATCAATACGCCTTACGAGGATTTTTCTCCGGTGTATTACAAAGATAACCAAGTTGTTTTTGCATCTAGTAGAGATTACAGTCATATGGTTAACCGAAAATGGAATGGTAATAGGCAACCCTTTTTAGATTTATATGTTGCTGATTTGACTGATGGTAACAATTTGACCAATGTTAGAAAGTTTAATGAAGTAGTCAATAAACAATATCATGATGCTCCTGCCAGTTTTAATCAAACGGGAGATTATATGATTGTTACCAGAAATATTTACACTGACGATAATTTGAACGATAATAAATTATGGTTATATGAGTCACATTTGGTAGACAATAGCTATTGGGATGAGCCAAGCCCTTTGTACTTTAATGACAAGCATTTTTCAAACGGGCAAGCCAGCTTAAGTCCTGATGGTAACATTATGTATTTTGCTTCGGACCGTCCGGGCGGTTTTGGTGGCACGGATATTTATAAAAGTGTCAAAGGTAAGGACGGTAAATGGAGTGCGCCTGAGAATTTAGGACCGAAGATCAATAGTGAAGGTAACGAAATGTTCCCTTACTACGATGCCAAAGGCGGTTATTTGTTTTTCTCATCTAACGGTTGGCCAGGTTTAGGCGGTTTAGATGTATTTGTAACCAAAGTTAAGCGAGATGGCAGTTATACCAAGCCTCAAAACTTAGGCGCACCGATTAACTCCAATAGAGACGATTTCGGTTTTATTTACAAGCAAGACGGTAGCGGTTTTGTATCGAGTAATAGAGCCGGCGGTAAGGGCGATGACGACATTTACAGTTATAAAAACATGCCAAAATTCCAAGACAAGATTAAGGAATGTTATTTAGCCGGAACTATTACTGACAAGCAAACAGGTGAGCCTTTACCCTATGCCCAAGTTCTTTTAACAGATGCTAATGGCAATAAGCTTAAAGAAGTAGAGACCAAGGCAGATGGTAAATATGATTTTGGTATTGATTGCGGAAATGTCTATAATGTTTTGGTGTTAAGACAACCTTATAATGAAGCCAAGGCCAATATCGATACCAAAACTTATGATACGCCTAATATAGTCAAAGATTTTGCATTGGAAAAACCCGGTGAAAAAATACTGGAAAAAGACCAATTATGCGATCATAAAATTGAACCGATATATTATGATTTAGACAAGTTTTACATCAGATTTAAAGACAAGCTAAAATTGGATAAAATTGTAGCTTTGATGAACAAATATCCTGAGATGAAATTGGAAGTATCATCATATACCGATGCCAGAGCTAGCAAACCATACAATGTAAAACTATCTAAAAACAGAACGATGTCAGCTATTAATTATTTGACTTCGCATGGTATCAGCCAAGAACGTTTGGTTGCTAAATGGTTTGGTGAGTTGTATCCGGTTAACGGTTGTGTGGACGGTGTAAAATGTAGCGAAGCAGAACACCAGTTGAACCGTAGAACGGAATTTAAAATTTTGAATTGTGAATAGATAAAAACATTAAAATTTAAAATAATAACCGGTTGCAAGTTTTTGTAACCGGTTTTTTTTATGGCTTTGCCATTGCGTTAGGGATAGAAGCGGTAGCCCGGCGCAGTGCCGCCTGATTGTTTTATGGCGGGTGGCGGCGCCCTTAGGAAGCCCCCGCACCGCCCGTAAAACAACAGAGCGGAACAAGCCGGCTACAAGCGAATAGCCCGCTCGAACGCCCTAAATTATTAAAATCCCAGAATTAGTTTGGCAATGGAAAAAAAGATATATATACCGAAAATGTCGTTGCTGGTGGTGATAAAGGGGCCGGTGGCAACGGCTGGGTCAATGCCGCGCTTGTGTAAAAACAGTGGCACAAAAGTGCCGATTAAGGATGCCATAATTATTACCGATACTAAGGAAATGGCAACGGTAATAGCCATTTTTAAATCGAATCCGGTTAGGATATGACCAAGTAAAAATTTTCCGATAAGCAACAATATTATGGATAAAATAATACCGTTCATCAAGCTTAATGAAATTTCTTTTAACAGACGTTTCCAAACAGAGCCGGTTAGGGTGCCGTTAGCCAAACCTTGCACGACAATAGCGGATGATTGCACGCCGACATTTCCGGCTGTGGCAGCAATGAGTGGCGTGAAGAAAAACAAGGTGCCGTATTGATTCATGGCATTGCCAAACCCGCTTAATACAATAACACTGGCAAACCCGCCTATGAGCGCTACGATGAGCCATGGTAATCGGGCTTTCATCAATTGAAAAACGGAGTCGTCGGCTTCGACATCGTCAGTGATACCGGCAGCCATTTGATAGTCTTTTTCGGCTTCTTCTTTAATATAATCGACGACATCGTCAATAGTGATTTGACCGACCAATCTGCCTATTTCATCGACAACGGGCATAACAAACAGGTCGTATTTTTGCATGATACGGGCAACTTCGTCAGCCGAGTCGTTGACATTGACATAATGAATGTTGTCGTTGTAGACGTTTTTGATGGGGGTCTTGGTTGAAGTAGTCAAGAGTTTTTTTAAGGATAAACGGCCTTTGAGGCGATCTTCATCATCAACGACATAAATGGTATGCACTTTTTCCATTTCTTCGGCTTGTTTGCGCATTTCGGCTACCGCCCGTAGGACATTCCAGTTTTCGTTGACTTTGATAAATTCTTTTCCCATCAAACCGCCAGCGGTGTCTTCGTCATAGCGAAGCAGTTCGACAATGTCTTTGGCATGTTCTTTATCGTCGATATGGGAGATAACTTCCACTTTTTTGTCATCAGGGAGTTCGGCAATAATATCTGCTGCATCGTCTGTTTCGAGTTCTTCAACTTCTTCTGCAATTTCTTTGGCAGAAAGATTTTCGAGGATTTTTTCTTTTAAGTCGTCGTCCAATTCGGCTATGATATCCGCTGTAACGTCACTATCTAAGAGTCTTATGACATATAAAGCTTTATCAAAATCCAGCTCATCAAGTATTTCTGCCAGGTCGGCAGCATGTAAACCTTCTAATAATTGCACTATTTTGGCATTGTTTTTTTGTGCAATGTATTTTTCGAGTTTTCCGGTAAGTTGGCGGTAGTCTTTATGTGTCATGTCTGATCATTTGAGCCAGTTGGACAAATTCTGCCGGAGATAATTGTTCCGGTCTTTTTGCAAAGATACGAGCTTGTTTTAAATTATCACTCAAATTATAGGATTTTAAGCTGTTTCGTAAGGTTTTACGGCGTTGATTAAAGGCTGTTTTGACTATTTTTTTGAAATAATCATAGGGGATATCCGGTATTTGGTCTTTTTTGGTGAGTCTGATCACGCCGGATTTGACTTTGGGTGGTGGATTAAAAACCTTTTCGTTGACTGTAAATAAATATTCGGTATGGTAATAAGTTTGTGTTAAAACCGATAAAATACCATAAGTTTTATTACCATGTTTTGCCGTGATGCGTTCGGAAACTTCCTTTTGGAACATGCCTGAAAATTCCGGAATCAATTCTTTGTTATCCAACACTTTAAAAACAATTTGTGTTGAAATGTTATAAGGAAAATTGCCGGTGATGCCAATGGGTTTTCCTTGAAATTGTTTGGGTAAATCTAATTTCAAAAAATCACCTTCTATAATATGGTTTTTAAGCTGAGGGAAATGTTTTTTTAAATAATTTACAGATTCCCGGTCTATTTCATTGACATAAATTTCCTTATTTTGTTCTTCAAGGAGAAATCGGGTCATAATGCCCATTCCGGGACCGATTTCCAATATAGTATCATAGGTGTCTAGTTGGAGGGTTTGGGCTATTTTGCGGGCAATATTAGGGTCGGTTAAAAAATGTTGTCCGAGATGTTTTTTAGGTTTGACATTCATGATGTGGCTTTGTTTGAATCTTACAATTATTTTTAAACCATTAAGAAATTAAGATTATTAAGGTTTTAGTTTTCTAAAACAAAATCATTTTATTTGATGAATAATTTAGCCATAAGTTACAAAAAAAAAGAGACATCCGAAGATATCTCTTTTATAACATTATTTTGGAAATTTATTTTAAGATCAATTTTTGTGTAGCATTTTGATTGCCGTTATGAATTTTGACAAAATAAACACCACGACTTAAATGACTCAGTTGTATGGTTTGTTCAAAATTTTGGACGGCTTCATAGGTTTGATTAAAAACTTCTCGTCCACCCATATCAAACATTTTGATTTGAACATCATCATTATTGTTGGCATCAAAACTGATATGAACGGTTTGTGTAGCCGGATTTGGATAAATGTTTAAGTTGTTGATGTTGTTTTGTACAATACCATTAACACCTTGTATGGTAAATCGTCCTTTGGCCATATCAAAGAAATAATTGTTATGGGCTTTGACCATAAATCGACCTAAACTAGTGTTTTGATAGTTGGGAACATTAAAAGTTGCCGAACCGTTATTGGGAATATTGCTGGCTACAACTACCGGAAATGTTACACCGTTGTCAACGGAAAATAAAATGTCAACAGAAGCACAATTTACTTGACCGCCATTGGTTCCTGCAACATTCCAAGTAATGGTTTTAGTATCTCCGGCTTGCCAGGTTTCTCCGTTGGTCATGTTAGTCACTCTAAAAGGACCGGTTGTAGCATCAATATTGAATTGCAAATAATCAAATGGCGTTTGTCCGCCTCCGGGATGATTATCTCGCACTGTAACAGCAAAAGTTAAAGCACGATTGACTGCCGGTAATTTTTCCCAAGTATTGCCATAAGTATTGTTAAAAATGTTAACCATACGGGGAAAATAGCGGTTGTTATTAGTTGTCGGGTCGTAGCTTCTAAAAGCCGGACCGGAGTTATTATTGACATTTGGCACCCATGAAACTGCACCGCTGTTGGTTAAGGCATCGATTTGTTCCCAGCAATAGGTCAAGGCATCATTGGCATCTTGGTCGGTGGCATTGGCTGTCAGCATAAAAGGGGTGGATTTTGGTATGTAAACGTTGCCGTAATTAACCATGCTAATGCTTGGCGTATGGTTTCCGATATTGGTATTGGTTGAACACGTTGCATAGTTTAAGATGAAATCACTGGCTTCTGAAATACTAACGACATGAAAATAATCGTCGCTATGCAATTGTACATTGGGTGAACAAACACCGGCATAAGCCATGATGGAACTACCGCTACCGGGTTCAACAGCTGTGCTAATATTTCTGTTGTTGCTGCAAGAATTGGCAAAAGTGTGATTGCAACCAAAAGCATGACCTATTTCGTGTGCCACATAATCAATATCGTAAGTGTCGGTTCGCGGGCTGGTTGAGCCGGTTACCGAACGGCCTTTATAAGAGCTGCAAATAATGCCTAAACCGGAAATACCGCCGCCGGCATAAGTAGAGAACAAATGTCCGCCGTCGTAGTTAGATGCGCCAATGTAAGTGTTTAAAACATTGGTGTTATTGCTTAACATGGACATGATGTCAGAATTGTCATAAGGGTCAGTGTTAGGATTTAAGAATATGGCATCTGTTTCATTGGGAACTAATTCTAAGGTTACACCTAAGTCTCTTTCATAAACCGTATTGACACGGTCAATGGTTTCTGTAACAGCTGCTAAAACAACTGCTTTTTTTTGTGCATCGGTTGCGTTAGACGGGATAATACCCAGATTAATTGCTCTGTTGACATGAAATAGTGAGTATTCACCGGTAGTTCCTACTGCAAAACGATAGGTTCGCAACAAGCCATCATCGATACGTGCAGCATCTAAATTGATGTCTTGAGAAATAGGTTCGCTGTCTGTAAAGCATTCAAAAGATTTCGGAGCAACTTGGTCTTTGGTATAAACGACTTCGTATTGTAAATCTCTTGTTGCCGGTTCAATAATCAAAGATGGTCTGCCCGAACGACTTATTCCGATTCGCATTCCTAACGGACTGACAACAATGGAGGCAATATCTCCTTTATCGTTATAACCTCTATATGAATAAATTTGATAGGTTTTTTTTAATGATCCGGGTAGGGTAGTAGACCGGTAAATACTAAAATTTTCCATTTGTCCGTTTTCATTGGGAATACTGAAAATGACCTCGGAAGCTGTATTAGTAGTCATCAAAGGTGCTTGGTATAGCAAATGTTCAATAGCCGGCATATCCACTTCAAATGTCTTGTATTGATAAGGCATCCGGTCGGTTGGAATGACTTCTTTATCAATATTGATGTTATTTATCCGCCAAAAATCGTTTTGACCAAATAATGAAAAGCTCAAAAGCAAACTGAAAAAGAATAATTTTGTTTTCATAAAATAATGTTTAGTAAATAATTTAATAATTAAAGACAAAGATAAGAATTTGATAGAGAAAATTTCTAAATATTAGAAGAATTTTTGAAAAGGCTCTTTTCTTTTATCATATTTTAATCCTTGAAGCACGGAGGATTTGATGTTGATTTTAAAGTACCAATAAGTAGGTTGCTGCGGTTTCCACGTTAATGACATTTCCCAGCTTTTTAAGTCTTTGTAAAAAGTGAATTGGGTAAAAGTAAAATCGTTATGAACTAAATCGTATCCTGTTCGGTAGCCGATATTCCAAGAAGGGGAGAAATTGACTTTACCGGATAAATTGACAGAATGCACACTGATTTCGTTGAAAAAGAGTTGATCGGGTTTGTAAGATTTGTTTTGATAATTAAATGTATAATTAACCCGCATAGACCATTTTATATTGTTGTAATATAGCTCAGCCATATCGTCTTTTTTGGCTTTTTTAGTTTTTTGGTCACTTTTTTGAGCAAAAGTGGAGTTGCTAAAATTGTAGCCGGTAGATAAGCTGAAATTTTGAATACGTCCTATACCTTGATTTTCATCCCACGCAAACCGGTCGATATTATGCCCCAGACTGTCCAATGCATAAAAATCATACAGAGCGCCCATATTAATCGTAAAACCTTGCGTTATGGTTGCCGCAGACCGTAAATTAACTTTGGCTATTTTTAGGGAATCGGCCAGGAAATTGTAGCCGGTTGAAGCGGTCAAAAATCTGATTTTTTTTGATTTGCCGTCTTTCGTTCTGATTTTAGCTTCAAAATCATTGGACAAACTCATTACCATCGATTTGGATTCATTGATGTTGGGTTTGCCGTAAAGCCCGTTATCAAAGATGGTGTAATCGACATATTCGTTGTGTGTCCAGTCGTAAAATTTGCGGATATAATCGCTGTTAACCGGATGATAAGAAGCGCTATAACCAATGTTTAGCGTATGTCGAATGCCTTGTAAAAAATGGTCTTTGCCGAACAAATAAGTGCCGTAAACAGAGGTTGATAGGCTTATGGAAGCATTAATATCTCTATAAGATGCGAAACCATTTCGTCGAATGATTCGCGGATTGCCGGTTGACAAGTTCCATTGCTTTCTGATGCTTTGCATTTGCCATACCTCTTTGTAGGTTAAGCTCGGTTGCAAGTTCAAATATTTAAACAATTTCATATTGGTTTTAACAGGTATGGTATGCATGGCGCCAACTTCGGCATCGCGCCACATTTCCGGTTTAAAAAACAAACTGTCTTCCGTATTGATTCTTTGTTGGGCGTCAAAGCGATAGGTGAAATTAATCCGTTGAAAAGCATTATTTTTCATCCCGTTTTTAGCAAAAGGATAAATACGGCTGACATTTAAGTTAAATTGTGGTAAGGTCATACTGATTTTGCCGGTGCTAACATTTTGTTTGTGATCTAAATTGACCATGAAATTTAAAGGCAGACGGGCAAAACGCTGCTGATATGATACCGAAGAACCAAATTCGTTACTCAACCGGTTTTTGGTATTTAGTACATCGGTATAATTATAAGAATCACGATAATATTTTTTACTTCCCAGATTGACATTGGCCGTAAAACTACTCAGTGGACTACTTTTGTTGTCATTTCGATGGGTCCAAACGACGCGCCATTCCGAACTTTTTTCAAATTGCGGTAATTCCGCTTTGATTGTGTTGTTATAATTAAAACTAAAGTCGCCTGAAAACTTATAGCGTTTGATGTAGCGCGATTTTAAATGCAAACCGTATGAGCCGTTGGTGTAAATATCGCCGGTTGCCATTAAATCCATATAAGGACTGGCAGCCCAATAAAATCCGCCGTCGGTTAATGCATAGCCTAATCCTGTGTCGGCAAAGGTTGGCATCAAAAAGCCGGAGGTCCGGGTTTCGGTCAATGGAAAGAAGCCGAAGGGAATCATCAAAGGTGTAGCGACATCTTCTACCCACATTTGTGTAGTGCCAACTACTATTTTTTTACCGGGAACAATTTTGGCTTTTTTTGATAAAAAATAATATTCGGGATGTTCCTTGTCGGTTGAGGTGGTAAATTTGATATCTTTGACAAAGATAACGCTGTCATTATATTTTTTGGTAACGGCACTGTGCATGCTGAATTCGCCTTCTTTGGTGTAAGTATTCCAAACCAAAGCTTTTTTGGTTTCAAAATTAAACCGGATACTGTCATTTTCGGTTTCGGTATTACCTTGTTTAAAAATCGGTCTTTGCGTCAAATGTCCCAATGAATCGGGAATACGCCCGGCATAAACTTCTTTTTTGCCGTAGTCAACATAAATAACACCTGCTGTCAGGTCGATATCTTGGTATTGGATATGTGCTTTATTGTAAAGTTTGATAAATTTCTTTTTCTGGTTGATTTCGGTGTAGTCTTCGGCATAATGATACAATTCATCCGTTAAAGTGCTTTTAATTAAAGTGTCCTTTTGCGTGATGATACTATCTTTTGGCTTGGTTATTGAATCTGATGTTTGTGTATTGGTAGGTTTTTGTATGTGTTTTTTTAAGTTGGTAATTTTTTGTAACTTGTTGTCCAGTTGGGACCAAGTATTGGTCGTGATTAAAAAAAACAGCCCGAAAAATAACCAAAAATATGTTTTGGTAAACAATTTGCTTATGTTATTTTTGTAGACTGTCATATTGAAATTAAATTTGCTAAGGGCAAAAATAAATCTTTTGATTAAGATATGATTAAAAAAGCATCAAAAACTATGTTTAATACTTCTAAAATAAAATGCATCATTTTTTTTATAGCAATAATCGTGCAAATGCCGTCAGGAACATGCTTGGCGCAGCAAAAAAAATTTAAGGTAGTGATTGATGCCGGTCACGGCGGACATGATACAGGCACAAGAGGCACGGGCAAAATGCGTAAGAAAGAAAAAGATATAGCTTTGGCTGTTGCCAAATTAGTCGCCAAAAAACTTAAATCATATAGAGATATCAAACCGATTTTAACCCGCAATAAAGATGTTTTTTTAGAATTGTATCAACGAGCCGAAATAGCCAATAAAAACAAAGCTGATTTGTTTGTTTCCATACACTGTAACGCCAATAGAAACAAAAGGGCAAGTGGCTCGGAGACCTTTGTGCTGGGAGTGCATCGCAATAAGGATAATTTGGAAGTTGCCAAGCGTGAGAATGCCGTAATTGAACTAGAAGCCGACAACCAGTTGCACTATAAAGGTTTTGACCCTAAACATCCCGAAACTTTCATAGGCTTGACCTTGATGCAAGAAGAATTTTTAGACCAGAGTATTATGTTGGCATCGTTGATTCAGCAAGAGTATAAAAAACGGATTAAGCATAGTAAAGACAGAAGCGTTCAACAAGCCGGTTTTGCCGTGTTAAGACTGACATATATGCCCAGTGTTTTGACCGAAATAGGGTTTTTGACCAATCCGAAAGAGGAAAAATTTTTAAACTCCAAATCCGGTCAAGAAACAATAGCGACCTCAATTGCCAATGCTATTGTCAAGTATAAAAATTATATCAACTACAATACACCCGAGATTAAACCTAAACCTAAGTCACAACAAGAAACTTCAACTAATAAATCAAGAGTGCCCAAAGTTTCTAAACAAATTGCTCATACTGACAATAAACCAAAGACTTTACATAAACCTGTTGAAAAGCAAACAGTTTCAAAGGCAAATCGTTCAAATGCTAGCTCTGCCGTTTATAAAAATGTGATTTTTAAAGTGCAACTATTGGCAACTAGTAAGAAAATACCCTTAAAACCTGAAAATTTTCGCGGCTTGAAAGATTTATCCATGATTAAGGAAGGAAATTTGTATAAATATTTTGCCGGTCATACTTCCGATTTTGAAAAAATTTTAGAGATAAAAGGCGAAGCCCGTTACAAATCTTTCCGGCAGGCATTTATTGTAGCTTATGTCAATGGCAAGCGGGTACCTTTGTCCGAAATTTTACATAAGAAATAAACTTGGTTTTAAAAAATATGCTAATTTTACCGCAATATAATCCAGCTGAATGAAAATAAAAAGAGAACATAAAACCGCCTTAATTGTTATTACTGCCTTAGCCTTGTTTATTTGGGGGTTTAATTACTTGAAAGGTAAAGATATTTTTAAATCTTACCATACTTATTATGCTATTTTGGATAATGTTGAAGGCGTGGTGCAATCAACACCGGTTACTTTAAAAGGTATTCAAATAGGGACGATAGACGATTTGAAATTTTATAACGGCATACAAAAAACCATGATGGTTTTAAATATTGATAGCGATTTTAAGTTTTCAAGAGATAGTAAAGTTAAAATTTACGGCGGAAATATTATGGGCGGTAAAAGTGTAGCAATAGTGCCCGGCACTTTAGGTCAAATGGCCAAAGACGGTGATACTTTGGCTGTTATGAAAATGCCCGGCATGTTTGACTTGGTCAATGATAAAATTACGCCTTTGCAAAATAAATTGGAACGTATATTGACTTCAACAGATACCCTGTTGGTAGGGATTAACAATGTCTTAAATCCACAGACGCAAAAACATTTAAAATCGACTATTTCGGATTTGTCCGTTACGATGAGTCAGTTGAAACAGACCACCCAAAGATTAAATGGTTTTATGATGCAAAATCAAACTATTCTTAACAGATCATTATCTAACGTCGATACGATAACCCATAATTTTGCCCGTTTGAGCGATTCGTTAAAACAAATTAAAATTAAATATTTGGTTAATCAAATTAATCAAAGTGTCGCTAAACTAAATATTAGTTTGGATAAACTGAATAAAGGGGACGGCACTATGTCTAAACTGATGAATGATAAAAAACTCTATGATAATTTGGAACGCAGCACAAAAGAATTGGAATTACTCCTTAAAGATTTGCGAGAGCATCCCAAGCGTTATGTGCATTTTTCTTTGTGGGGGAGAAAAGGAGAGTAGTTTTTAATCCTTTTCTAGTTAATTTCAGATTGAATATCTTTGGAATGAGAGTTTAAGCCTTATTATCATCGGCCTTCAAAATCAATTCCGTTAAATAATGATACAATTCGTATTTAGGGCTTTGTCTTAAAAATTCCAGATGTTTTTCAATGGTTTTTAAATCACCGCGGCTTGCCGGTCCGGTTTGAGCCTGGTCGGGCGGTAAGCTTTGAACTTTTTGAGCAACTTCTAAAATCAAAGGTTTAACCAAGTCGAATGATAAACCTTGTTCTTGTAAAATATCGGCAGCTTGTTGATACATATAATTGACAAAGTTGGCAGCAAAAACTCCGGCAATATGTAAAGCTTTTCGCTGATTAGAATCAACTATTTGAACTTTGTTAGAAAGTTTTATGGCTAAATGTTTTAACAAGTCCAAATCCGGTTTATTGTTGGCTTCTATCAAAATAGGAATATTCAAAAAATCTATCTCAGGTTTGTTTTTTGAAAAAGTTTGAAACGGATAAAAAACACCTTTTCTAGTAGTTTGTATGTCTTGCATAGCCACACTACCCGAAGTGTGAACGGTTAAAGTATCAAAATCTTGCAGCTTTTTTGAAAAAGGCGTAATGGCTTCATCTTTTAAAGCCAGAATAAAGATATCTGCCGGTTGCAGCTTGGATAAATCATCAATGATTGCCGTGTCATTTTCAAAATTTTTAATACTGTTGATATGGCGGTTATACATTTGTTGTAGATTGATTTGGGGTAATTTTAGCAATTTTTTAGCGAGATGTGTCGCAACGTTGCCTCCACCAAATATCGTAATATTTAATCTTTGATTATCCATGAACCAAAGCTTTATGTCCCAGACTATCAATGAGTTTGGCTTCATAAGTCAAAAGCCGGTCCCAAATTGGGTCAATGCGTTCCTTACCACCGAATTTTCTGGCATATTCCAGAAAAACCCTGTAATGCCGTGCTTCGCTGGCAAACAAATCTTTATAAAAACCGGCAAGTTCCGGATGTATCGGTTCTAAAACGGGAATCAATACACTAAAACGCTCGCAACTACGAGCTTCCATTAAGGAAGAAAGCATCAGTTTTTGTAAAAATTTTTCCTGACGGTCCTTGGTTTTAGGAAAAAATTTACGCAGTTGCATAGCATAAGCATTTTGCGATTCTTGCCCCAATTGCAAATGCATTTTTTGAATCCACTCGTAAACCATTTCAAAGTGTTGTATCTCTTCAATGGCAAGTGCAGACATGGTATTGACAAATTCAGTATCATCCGGTTGGTGGTTGATGACCGCCATTGCCGATTGAGCCGCTTTCATTTCATTGTAAGCATGGTCGGTCAAAAACGTCTGTAAATCTTGTAAAACAGCTTCTGCCCATTTTGGCGATGTTTGTGTTTTTAGTCCTAACATTTTTTTATTTGATATTTAAAAAATTAAAGTTCTCTTTTTTTGGCAGTGAAAAACTATGAAACCTCAAAGCGCAACCGCACTTGGTCCAAACTTTCTTTGGAGCCAACAAAGGTTAATATATCACCCAGACGCAATTGTGTATATCCATGAGTGATAACCGTATTACCACGTCGTTTCATTGACAGGATAATTACATCTTGTGGCAAATGCAAGTCTCTAATACGTAATCCGACCAAATCGTGATTTCGAACTTCGACATCAATGGTATCTTGGTCTTTGTCAAAACCGAGTAAGATATTGGTAGCTTCGGGTGCCCGGACCATATGATCTAAAAGATTGACCATAGCAGCTGTCGGTTCAATGACTTTGACACCTATTTCTTTAAATTTTTGTGCATACGCACCGCTTTCCAAACGGGTAATCATGTTAGGAGAACCAATAGTTTCATAAAGCCACTCGGCTATTTCAAAGTTCTTTTCATCATCGGGATATAACAAAATGATGCTGTCCGGATTGCCTAAATCTAATCCGGCTATACTTTCTTTATTATAAGTGTCAACTTGTAAAATGTCGATATCTTTAACATTATGTTTTTTTTGGGTGGTGACTATTTTAACCTTCCAACCTTGTTGTTTGAGCAAGCGTGCCAATGCCAGCGAAATGCTGTCCAAACTAAATATAACCGCTTGATTTTTGTTGTCGGTCTTTTTAAAATCTTGCTTTTGATGTGCTTCACCTACATATTTTATTGCCCATTTAAACAAAGGTGGTCCGATGATTTGATTTAAAACAATAATAGCGATGATAATGGTTTCAAATTCGTGTCCCCACTTGGGAAAAGTATTCGATATCATAGTCGTTAAACCAATGGCTACACCGGCTTGGGTGACATAAGGCATCCAAGCAATTTTGGTATATTTTTTATCGTCTTTGGCAGCCAAAACACCAATAATACCGCCGATAACTAAAGTTATAATTCTAATAATGAATAATATAAGGGCAATTTCGACAACTTTTATCAAAGTTTGTAAAGAAAGAGAGTCTCCGGTCAATGTGAAAAAGATAATGTAAATATAAGGACTGATATAATCTAAAATAACCTCAAATTCGTGATTGTAGGCGGTATAATTAGTAACATAAAAGCTGGCTACAATAGCAATAAGTAATGGTTCTAATTCGAAATGAAAACCTGATAAGTTAGCTTGATAAACAACCCAATGGTTTAACAAGTATATAGTATAACCTATTAAGATTACAAAAAAAGCTTTATATGTAAATGGTAAATTGGTTGATAATAAAAATTCTAAAATTTTACCAAAAAGAAAACCAATAATAAATGACAAACCAATTTGTAATAATAAAACTAAAAGGAAATTAAGATTAAGAGGTGCTTCATTAATAACAGTTTTCGCAATAGCAAAAACTATTGCAAAAAGTATGATTACCAAAACATCTTTTACGACAGTAACCCCCATAACTGTTTTTACAAAAGGGCCTTTGGCACGTAACTCGTTAATAACTGCAATGGCTGATGAAGGTGAACGCGCCACAAAGATTGTAGCAAATAACATTGCAACAACAATGCGGACCGCCGTTGTCATTTCTTGCATGAATGGTATAAAATCAGCAATAAAATAAATAAAAATACCGCTTAAAATAAAAGTGATAAGTAATTGTCCTACTATCATCCATTTGATACTACGCATCCGGCTTCTAAGCTCTTCCAAATGTAACTCGGCACCGGCAGAAAAAGCGATGATGGCTAAGGCTATTTCATTTAAAAAGTTAAGTTTGGGTATGGCATAATCTGGAATAAAACCCAAGAAGGAACTTCCTGCCAATATTCCGGTCAAAATTAAACCGGTAATCAATGGAAAATGAATTTTCTTTTGTAAGAATTTGGCAATTTGATACGCTGCAATTGCAACTATAAAAAAACCGGTTAAATATTTGATGAGGCTAAAATCCATAAATGATTTTTATTCTTTTTTGACAAAAATACACTTTTTTTTATTGAGGAATGAGGATTTGTTTCGTTTCATTGAATATTTTGATTATTAATAATTATCTACTGCTTCAATCTATAATCCTTCATCTAAATTGAGGAAATGAGGAATAAGGAGTGAGGAATTGAGAAGTAGGCCATTGTGTGATTTTACGAGGTAACGAGCAAAATTGTACCGAAGCGCCGGGTATGGAATTGATAAATTGAGGAATTGAGATTTTTTAAATTTTGAAATTAAGAACAATTAAGTTCTATGTCAAATATGGTGAGGCATCAAAATTGACTTTTCTGCTTATGAAGTAAATCATATTCATAAACTTTTCCTTATTTAAATAGCCTTGCTCTTTTTTGGCAAGATGAACAATAAAAAAATCCATTGAGCCCCGACGAATGTCGGGGACACCTTTGTAAATGACAACAAAAGAGATTTTAGATTTATTTTAACCATATAAGGCACATAAGTTCATATAAGTTTCTTTCTTTTGTGTCCTTATGTGTCTTATGTGGTTTTATACATTTCAGATTAGGTCACTGAGCTTGCCGAAGTGCGGTCACTGAGCTTGCCGAAGTGTAACTTTCAACTCGCGTATTATATCCGAAGCAATCATAGAAAAATCTCTATGATTTTCAATATATTTTTCGGCTGTTTGTGCATGCAGATAAACCCCAAGAAGAGCCGCTTCAAGAGGATGATAGGCTTGTGCTAACAAACCCGTGATTATTCCGGATAAAACATCGCCGCTACCGGCAGTTGCCAAAGCCGCATTGGCAACCGGATTGATGTAGAAAAAATCCCCGTCACTTATTGTTGTATAAGCGCCTTTTAAAACAGTGATGACTTGATGTTTGGCAGAAAATTCAATGAGTTTTTGCCATTTTTCAGTGTCG
>JALVEJ010000044.1 GCA_027031025.1 Flavobacteriales bacterium
AATATTGCTATTTTTGAATAATTTCTTATTTTTTTAACATAAAATAATTTGAGATTAAAAATTTAATAGAATTTTAAGTAAAGTCATTTTTATTTACAACAAATTTATGTAAATTTATGCTAACATTATAACTAAAAAATAAAACATATGAAACAGATTAAACGCTTTCTCTTAATTTTCTTTTCTATGTTAATGAGTCATCAGCTCATAGCACAAGAAAAGTTGGTTTCCGGTACGGTTACTTCCGATGGTGATCCTTTGCCGGGTGTGTCAATTCTTATTAAAGACACACAAAAAGGAACAACTACCGATTTTGATGGTAAATATCAAATCAAAGCATCACCTGATGATGTTTTGGTTTTTTCTTATGTAGGCATGAAACCGGTGGAGATTAAAGTTGGCAATCAAACAAAAATTGATGTCAACATGGAAGAAAATACCCAAGCACTAAAAAAAGTTATTGTAACGGCTTTAGGGATAAAAAAACAACGTAAGTCCTTGACTTATGCAGCTCAAGATCTTAAAGCAGATGAGTTACAACGTGTCAAACAAACGAATCCTATAAATAGTTTATCGGGTAAAATTTCAGGTTTGACTATTGAACGTAATGCTTCTGGTGCCGGTGGGTCGGTAAAAGTTTTGTTGAGAGGAAATAAGTCTTTGCGTAACAATCAACCCTTATATGTTGTTGACGGGATTCCTTTGGCTAACCCTACTTCTTATATTCCTGTAAGTACTTTTGGAGATAAAAGTGGAGGAAACAGAGATGGGGGCGATGCTTTATCGCTAATTAATCCTGAGGATATAGAAAGCATTTCAGTATTAAAAGGAGCTTCTGCTTCGGCTTTATATGGTAGTGCCGGATTAAACGGTGTTATTTTGATAACAACTAAAAAAGGGAAAAAAGGAGGCTTTAAAGCTAATGTGTCTAGTAGTTATACCGTGGATAGTCCGGCATATTTTATGGCATTTTCTGATGAGGCACAAAAAAATGTTGATAATTTTTTTCAGAAAGGTCAAACTAATATTAATGCGATTTCATTGAGTGGGGGCACTCAAGCTGCTCAAACTTATTTTTCTTACAGTAACACTAATGCTAAAGGTATTGTACCTACTAATAAGTTGACGCAACATACAATTAATTTGCGAGAAACTGCACAATTGTTAAATAACAAATTGGAAGTCAATGGAGGGGTAATGTTCAGTACACAAAAAATTGACAATAGACCTGTTTCAGCTTTGTATTTTAATCCCTTAATTGGGGTTTATAATTATGATGCTTCACAAGGACCATTGTCAAAATGGAAAGAATTTGAAGCATTTGATCCCGGGCGTAACTTGATGGCACAACAATGGTTCCGACCAACCTCTGATATTGAACAAAATCCGTATTGGATATTACATCGTAATCCGACACTTGATAAAAATCAGAAATGGTTGATCAATTTAGGGACGACCTATAAAGTAACTGACTATTTAAGTTTTAAAGTTCGTGGGTCTTTTGATAAATCACATATGGATTATACTCGTAAAGTATATGCAACATCAAACGGAACTTTATCTCATAAAAACGGACGCTTTATCTATTCAATATTTGATAATGTACAATGGTACGGAGACTTGGCAGCTATTTATAACAAAAATATTAATAAAGATATCAATGTGACCGCTATTTTGGGAACCAGTTTAACTCATAATTTAACAGATACCTTCTATGCAGATTCCGGTAACACAGGCGGTTTACAATATGCCAATGTCTTTGCTATTCAAAACTTTAATGCCAGTGCTAATGTAAATATCAATGAACATCATTTACAAAAAAAAGTAAGTTCTGTATATTTTAGTTCTACATTAGGCTATAAAGATCAATTATTTTTAGACTTAACGGCACGTAACGATTGGAGTTCAGCGTTGCCCTCAGAAAACAGATCTTATTTTTATCCTTCCGTTGGTTTAACAGGTCTTTTACATAAAATGTTTGAATTTAATGATAAGATTTCGTTTGCCAAAGTAAGGATGTCTTATGCCGAGGTTGGTAATGATGTACCTGCCAATTTTTTATACCCAAACAGAGATATTTTCTTTGGTGCCGGTGTTGATCCGCAAAATCCTGTTAGGCCTTTAAAAGTGCCACGTCCCGAAAAACAAAAGTCTATTGAATTTGGCACTGAGTGGCATTTCTTTGATAATCGTTATGGAATAGATATTGGTTACTATAAAACCAATACAGTAGACCAATATTTTATAGTTGACGCCTCAGCTGCCGGTACATCAGGAGGACGTGTTGGGGTGAATTCGGGCGATATCTTAAATCAAGGTTGGGAGATTTCTGCATTTGCAGATCCAATTAGAAATAATAATTTTAAATGGCATTCTCAGTTGAACTTTGCTACAAACCAGAACAAAGTTTTAAACCTTTCTAATGAAAGTGATGGTGTAGAAATACCATACTATACTATTTCGCCCGGAGGGGTTAATTCATATGCCTCTTATTTGGTTGAAGGAGGTTCCTACGGCGATATCTACGGGCAAGTTGTTAAGCGAGATCCTAACGGACGTCCCATTGTTGATTTGTCAGGAGGTGCTGTTGCTATTCAAAAAGATGATAATGCCGATATTACCATAGCCGGCCTGGAAAAGGTTGGTAATGCTAATCCAGATTTTACTTTGGGTTGGAACAATAGTTTTGACTATAAAAATTTCTCATTTGACTTTTTAATAGATGGACGTTTCGGTGGTGTAACTATGAGTATGACCGAAGCGGTTGTGGAAGGCATGAGCGATAACTCGGCCAGAGAACAATCAGGAACCATTGAAGTAGTTGACCTCAATGGTAATGTATCTCAGTTGTCTAATAAAAAGTATTATAGTGCCGCCGGTGGTCGTAACGGTTTTACAGGAGAATATGTGTATGATGCCACTAACATTCGTCTGGCAGAGATGTCACTTTCATACAAATTTAACTTGAATAAATTCGGAATCAAACGTGCCAAAGTGTCTTTGATAGGAAACAACTTGATGTTTTTCTACAAAAAGGCGCCTCACGACCCGAATGTGACCGGAAGTATCGGAAACACTTTACAAGGTGTTGATGTGTTTAATTTGCCATCTACTCGAAGCTTTGGTTTGAATCTTAATTTAAACTTTTAAAAACAAACAATTATGAAACGGATAAATAAATTTCTTACAATTTTAGGTATGTTAGCTTTGTTGCTCAACCTGTCTTGTACCAAAGATTTTGATAAAATCAATAATGATCCTACTCAGATTACGGATGAACAATTAACGGCTGATTTTCAATATATCGGTGCCAAATTTCAACCGATTTTTGAAAGTATTATTATTACTAATCCTGCCTGGAAATATCAATTACAACAAAACCTCAATGCCGATGTATTTTCCGGTTATATGACCAATCCGCGTCCATTTATTGCTGGCGCAAATAATACGACTTATAATTTGGTGCCCGGATGGAACAATTTTATTTGGACAATTCCATATAAAAATATTATGAATAATGTTGCCTACATAGAGCAAAAAGCTGAAGAAGATGATTTCCCTGTATTTGTGGGTGTGGCTAAAATTTTAAAAGTAGAAGCCATGCATCGAATTTCGGATGTGTTCGGCCCAATAGTTTATACCCATTATGGTGAATCCGTAACTACTAGTGAATACGATAGTCAACAAGAAGCCTATAATGCTTTCTTTGCCGATTTAGATACAGCTCAAGATTTGATTTCTAATCATATGAGTGATGGATATTTTACTAACTTTGATATGGTTTACGGTGGTAACTTGGAAAATTGGATGAAATTTGCAAATTCTTTAAGACTTCGTTTAGCTATCCGAATTGCAAAGGCAGATCCGGCAAAAGCCCAAACTGAGGCTCAAAAGGCGTTAACTAATTCCTATGGTTTAATTGAAAATAACTCCGAGAATTTTATTATTCATGGTAAAAAATCTCATCCATTAGCTACTATCTGTAACGCTTGGGATGATATTCGAATGAATGCTAGTATAGAATCTTTTATGAGAGGTTATAACGATCCTAGAATTGGAAAATATTTTAGTTTGGTTAAAGAAGGTGATAATGCTACTCAGCCGGTTGTGCCTAATACATTTAAGGGAATTCGTAATGGTTTGCCTCTATTGTCTAATTATGCTGATGAATTAGAACAGAAAGCCGCTTATGTCAATTTTGCTGTTTTAAATAAAAGTGTGATGACTTCAGATTTGCAATTGATGACAGCAGCAGAAGTCTATTTCTTAAGAGCTGAAGCCGCCTTAAGAGGTTGGGATAATGGCAATCCTAAAACTTATTATGAAGCCGGTATTGCTTCATCGTTTGAATACCGTGGCGTGCCGGGTGCAGCAGCTTATATAGCGGATAATACCTCAACGCCTATGGATTATGTTGATCCGGTCAATGCTTCAAACAGTATCAATGCGTTGAGCAATGTTACCATTGCTTGGGACAATGCCGCAAGTAACGAAGTTAAATTGGAAAAAATTATTACCCAAAAATGGATTGCAATGTTCCCGCAAGGAGAAGAAGCTTGGGCGGAATTTCGTAGAACCGGTTATCCAAAGATTTTTCCTGTAGTAAGTAACCAAAGTGGTGGAACTATTGACACAAATATACAAATTCGTCGTATTCCATTTGTTGTAAGTGAATACAATACCAATTCGGAAGGCGTGCAAGGAGCTATTGCAAAATTAGGTGGACCTGATACAGGTGGCACTAGATTGTGGTGGGATACCGGTAGTAATTTTTAACTAAAAGCTTAAAAAAGTTTATAGAAACATTATCAAAACAACGGAAATTTCCAAATTTCCGTTGTTTTGTCTTTGATTAAATTGACACGTATTTCATTTGTTTTTACAAGCACAATTTTTAATTTAGCTTTTCATTTAAATAATAGAAAATGACCAACAAATTAAAATCCATCGCCTACCAACCGCCGGGGCAATTTGAA
>JALVEJ010000045.1 GCA_027031025.1 Flavobacteriales bacterium
AGTGGGTACTGATTATCAAGAACCAGGTGTTAGAATCACAGATGCAAATAATCAACAGCTTACTGGTAAAATAACTGGTGCAGTAGATAAAAATACTGTGGGCGAATATCAACTCACTTACAAAAGTGATAGTTGTAATAATGATGTAACGCGTACTGTTAATGTTGTTCCAGCAACCTGTACTTATACATTGAATGGGGATAACCCTCTTTTAGTCGATCTGGGTGATGATTTTGCTGATCCTGGTGTGATCGCGAAAAATGCCAGTGACACTGTTGTTACAAGTACGGTTTCTGGTGAGGTTGATACTAGCAAGCTCGGAGATTACAAGCTTACCTATCAAGGTGAGGGCTGTGATAACCAGATAACCCGTGATGTAAAGGTTAAACTGCAAACCTGTACTATCACCATGAAAGGTGACTCACCAATGGAAGTTATTGTAAACAATGCTTATGCTGATCCAGGTGCAGAGATTAAAGACAAATCTGGTAATGTACTGGAAGCTGATGCCAAAGGCAGTGGCAATGTTGATGTGACCAAGATAGGCGAGTATGTAGTTTCTTACGCAAATGAGGCTTGTGCCAATTCAAGTGATCGCATTGTAAAGGTAAGGGCGCTAACTTCAGATGAGTTAAAGAATATTATCCTGCCATAAATCCAGATCTGGATTATTGTGTTACTAAGCCACCTCATTGAGGTGGCTTTTTTAATAGCTATGTATACCCATCCCCCCATATGCGCCAGTTTAAGAACCCAACTTCATGATTTAACTTCAGAAATTAGAACATCTAAGGTATAATAATATGTTACTAATTAATTTTAAAGTTAAACATGAAGAAGAAAGACTCTACAACTATTCTATTCGATCAGTTTATTCAAGAACTGCCATCAAACTTTTATGAAATGGCTTATGAATTTAAAGCCTTTTCCCGGGCGAGAAGTATACGTTCTCCCTTGCAACTTTTGGAAGTTGTCATGCTGTATTGTGGAATGGACTTTTCTTTACGTAGCTGTGCAGGACAAATAGCCCAAATGCAAGGATATATCAGTGATACATCAGTCAATGATCGCCTAGAGGCCTGTGTTCCCTGGGTTAAGGCAATGCTAGCGGATGTCTTTGGATTTGAATCAGTCGTGAATAGTGGCTTATTGCGTCTTATCGTTATTGATGGCTCAACTGTACAAGAACCCGGCGCAAAACAAACGACCTACCGCTTACATATCGCCATTGACTTAGTTACTCTAACCTTTCATCAAGTTGAAGTGACAACAGACAAAGAAGGTGAACACCTTGATCATTACAAGCTGGGTGAAGGAGATGTTGTCTTATTGGACAGAGGTTATAATCAACCTAAAACACTGGTTCCTTTTATAGACCGAGGAGGTGATGTTATTTTAAGATACAATCCTCACAGCATGAACCTTTTCACTCGTGATGAGGAAATGGAAAAAATAAACTGGCAGGAAAAACTTGATCAATTAGGTGAGAAACCTGCCGCCATACCTGTTTATCTTTGCCATGGTGGGAAACGTATAGAGGGGTATGTACATGCTATTCCTCTTCCAGAAAAGAAAGCAAAAGAAGCCCGTCGAAAAGTGAAACAACGAGCGAAGAAAAAAGGCAGAACCGCTAGTAAAAGAGTACTTTATATTAGCGGGTGGGTTTTAGTTTTCACTTCACTCCCTTTGAAAATCATTGATACAGAAACTGCATCAGATATATATCAAGTAAGATGGCAGGTAGAACTTGTCATCAAGCGCATGAAAAGTCTATTGAATATTGACAAATTAAGAGCTTTTAAGGGAGGTAAACTTGCAGAGCTTTATCTTCATGGCAAGTTACTTTATACCGTTGTTGTTGAAAAGAGAGCAAATCATCAATTTTCTACGGCACGAACAGGTATGGTAAAAAAACGTGTTATTACACCGTGGCGTATTTGGCATTTGATAACAGAAAGCCTTCGCTCGGCTATTGTTAGTTGTTTCCCATATGAGGAAAAATATAAAAGGGATGCTGAAAAAAGCATGACTGAACGTCCCAGAAAGCGGAAGCTACAAACGCTTCCTGAGACTATATTTGAATTAATCTACTCTTGTCAGAAACGTGATCTTAGTGTTTATTAATCAGAAGCTTACGCACTAAACTGGCGCATATGCCCCAATACCCCTATTTCCCTTGGCGATGGCACTTATGAAAAACTCAATAAGCCGTACAAACTGTTATCACCATGGCTTTAATTTAATTATATACATTGATAGAAAATTATGCTATTCGTTATTATTACTCGCTGAAATTTCTATTAGTCCTTAATTAGAATCCCTAAATGACTTCAACCGCACTTACTTGGAGTATTGTAAAAACTAACACCAGCTCGATAAATTTTTTTTAATGATGTGCATTGCACTCTAACCAATTTATTGCAAATCTTAATATGAGAATGTATGGTGAAAAAATAAAAAATGCAGTACAAATTGCTAGCCACAAAAGTATAAAAATACTACAAGACAACCTAAGTGAATTAGGATGTACTTTTCAACTATCTATTCCTTTAAGCTTGGCATAATACTATGAAACATAAACTAAAAATTATTTTATTGGATGATGATGAAGATTTTATTGATCATTTTAAATTTTATGCTAAATATTCTGGTTGGTATCTAAAACATTGCAGTGCCCCGGAAAACTTAAAGCAGACTTTAGAAGAAAATTTTAATCCTGATTTAATACTTCTTGACCATATATTTAAGAGTGAAAAACAAGAAATAAATATATTTCAGGATTTTTTTGAAGTACTTGAATCAAAAGAACTATTAACTAAAACTGTTTTGGTAACAGCAGAAGAGCTTGAAAAAATAAACACTTCAATACATCCTAACAAAATAAAACGTCTTCTTCAAAAGCCAATAGATTTAAATCAAATAAGATATTTAGCAAATTCAATAAAATCAGATAATAGTAGCGTTAATACTTCTCCCTCACAAAACAAACTAGATAATAATGAAATTATAGATGATAAAGAGAAACACTTATACAAATACTTTAATAGCTTAAGTCCACGCATAAGCATCTATGGTGAAAACTCAATAAAACCTATTATCGAGAATGAATCTGCAAGAAAACATAGCACGTCATTTTCTGAAACACGTTCATTATTACTCATGCAAGATGAATTAAATAAAAGTAATGATGATTATATCCGGCGAGACGACTGGAGCACAGATAAAAAACAATGGTTACATTCTAGACTATTTAAAGTTGATGACGGCTACTGGTTTACTAGACAATACTACCAGGAGAGTGATATCTACGATCTGAAAGGTAAATCACTTAAATTGTTGATGAAAAAAGCTGCCGACACCTTCAAACAATGGGGAGTTACCCGCGTTCGCCTTTATTCTGTAGACTCTTTATATGACGATAGTCGAAAAGACAAAAATAACAAGTCAGTTAGATCGTATCTACTAACCCCTTTATTTCAAAGTGGCGATGGATTTAAAAATATCAAAGAACAAAAAAATCCCATAAATGACTGGTATAACAATAGTTTTACCCATGATAATAATGAAGGACTAATTAAAACTTTTTCACCTAAACTCCAAAAATATTATTTTTTAGAAAAAAGTATTACAAATAGAAAACATGCAGATTGCCCCTTAATAGAATGGGGAGATGCTGGCAGTCGTGCTGAAATACCTATTTTTGAAGATGTTAATACAAAAAATCCAAAGAATAAAAGATATTGGGGGCTATTAAGTATTGATCAGCGAACCGATCACCTGGATAAGCCGATAGTGCCATCAAATATTGCCGGAAAAAGAAAAAACAGAAAAGCAACTTTTGTCCCCCCTTTGACGGATGATGAGATGGGCTTGATGCAAGGATTTATTGTAGAAAAGCTGAAACCTAGATTAGTTAGTTACTTGTCCCAAGAAAGAAAGAAAAAAATTAGTGACTGGCATGAAAAGATTTCAGAAGTCATTGATGAACAAATGAAAAAAGAAGGCAGCAGTCCAAAAACAAGCTTTGAACAAATATTGACAGAACTGAAAAAATCCTGGTCAGAATTTGCCTCTATGTACAGTAAAACAAAACAAGCATCACATAATTTACCAAATTGGTATTTTCTTCGAGAAGAAGAAGGAGAGCAACTGCATACTTTAATTGGTATTGGAGACATCGCAAAGGATCGCCAACAAAAAATTTTCTTTCAAAAAAAACCTCCCTTTTGTAATGCCTTAGAAAAGAAAGATGTAATGATAAAACCTGTTTATATCATACAGGATTTTCAGAACTGGAGAAAAACTGATGGTAAAGAATCAGTAGATCTTTATGCAAACAACGAAAACCGAAAAAAACAGATAGAAAAAATTGGTTCCTGGTTTGGTTATTATTTTAATTTAAAAGGTGTAAATTACCTTATGGTAGTCCATTCTACAGAAAAGAACTACTTTACGACTTTTCGATCTAAATTACTAGAGAGTGTTTGCAAAAGTCTTATCCCTGTTCTGCTTTGGTATATAGCTGAAGAGTCGCGGATTTGGTTTAATCGCGCATTAACACATGAATTAAATACACCACTTGCTCTAGCAGTAAATGAATATAAAAAAAAGGGGGAAAACAAGGCTAAAAAATTATTCGACATAACCCAGATGATGTCCTCAATGGTTGATAATGTGCGCCATATCACTTATTTAGAAAGAGAGAAACAGCTTAATAACACCCAGGAAACAACCACCTTAAAAAATATTCTTTCCAAACTTCATTTTTTAATTGACTGGGGTAAGGAACAGGGATTTAGCTTAACATATCAGCCAACGAGCGAGAAACAGCGTGAAAAAATGTTAAACCAAGCACTGCAAGTAAGTTCAAAAGCACTAACTGAAATATTATTTAATTTGATTCATAATGCTTTTAAATATTGTCAATTCAATTTCAATGAAATTATAATTGAACTATCAGTTCTTGATAC
>JALVEJ010000046.1 GCA_027031025.1 Flavobacteriales bacterium
AAACATGACACGGGACAAATCATAACCAATTTCGAGAAAATTGTCATAAAATTCGCTGTTTTGTTCCGGGTCTAAAACTTCCAACATAGCTGACGACGGGTCACCGCGGTGGCTACTGCCGAGTTTATCAATTTCATCCAGGATAAAAACCGGATTAGAAGTTCCGGCTTTTTTTATGGATTGAATAATCCGTCCGGGCATGGCACCAATATAAGTTTTACGATGCCCGCGAATTTCCGATTCATCTTTCATACCGCCCAATGACATACGCACATATTTACGCCCAACGGCTTCGGCAATGGATTTACCTAATGAAGTTTTACCAACTCCGGGAGGACCATATAGACATAATATAGGCGATTTCATATCATTTTTGATTTTTAAAACCGCCAAGTATTCAATAATCCGTTTTTTAACATCTTCCAAACCAAAATGGTCACGGTCTAATATTTCACGGGCATATTTTAAATCAATTTTATCTTCTGAGATGTCATCCCAGGGCAAATCAAGCATTAATTCCAAATAATTACGCTGAATGCTGAAATCAGGCGCTTGCGGATTCATCCGTTTTAAGCGTGTCAATTCTTTATCAAAGTGTTCTTTTACCTCCGGTTTCCATTTTTTAGTTTCGGCTTTCTTTTTAAGTTCGTCTATTTCTTGCAACGGACCGATGTCACCTAGCTCTTCTTGAATGGTGCGCATTTCCTGATGCAAAAAATACTCTCGGCTTTGCTTATCGAGAACTTTACGGGTTTTATTTTTGATATCGTTTTTGAGTTCTAAACGTTGCACTTCTTCGTCCAATAATTTAATCAGCCCCAAAGCTCTCTCGTTAAAGTCGTCGGTTTCGAGCAAGGCTTGTTTTTTAGAAACATCCGTTTCAAGATTGGACGTAATAAAGTTGACTAAAAAAACCGGACTTTCAATATTTTCAATAGCAAAAGTGGCTTCACTGGGAATATTCGGATTGAGCTTTATAGCATTGATAGCCAAATCTTTAATAGCATCTACAATAGCATTTAATTCTTTGGTTGATTGTGGTGTAGCATCAGGTAAAGCCTTAATTTTGGCTTTGATATATGGATTTTCTTGTAAAATATTTTCGATGCGGAACCGCTTGATGCCTTGAATAATGACGGTCAGATTGCCATCGGGCATTTTGATGATACGTTTTATTTCGGCAACTGTTCCTACTTTATGAATATCGCCCGACTTAGGCACTTCAATTTCGGGATTGATTTGCGCAACCACTCCTAAGATTTTACCGTTTTTATTGACATCTTCAATCAACTGAATAGATTGATCGCGTCCTACGGAAATCGGAATAACCACACCGGGTAGTAAAATATTATTGCGAAGGGTCAAAATTGCCAGTTCATTAGGCACATTGACCTCTTGAAGTTTTTTTTCATCTTCGGGACTCAATAATGGGATGAATTCCGCTTCGTCATTGAGCATTTCAAATAAAGCTTGTTCATTGACTACTTTAATATCTTTTGCCATAAATCTTTTCTTTTTAACTTATAAAACCAACAAGAATCATACCTCTTTTGGAACTGAAATTTTGTCAGTTTAGCTATTTTGTTTAATCGATTTTTCAAAAGGAATCCTATTCAAAATACTGCGCGCCAAGGTTACTTCATCGGCATATTCCAACTCCTCACCTACCCCGATGCCACGAGCAATGGTTGAAATTTGAGGCGAAACCGGTAATTCTGCTATTTTTCGATACAAATAAAAATTGGTCGTATCGCCGTCAACCGTGGCACTTAAAGCCAACACAACCTCATCAATTAATTGATTTTCAAGACGTTTTAATAATTTATCAATGGTTAAATCCGATGGACCCACGCCGTCAATAGGCGAAATCAAACCGCCCAAAACATGATACACGCCCCGATATTCTCCGGTGCTTTCAATAGCCATTACATCGCGCACATCTTCAACAACACAAACCAAATTATGTTGTCGCGACGGATTTCTGCAAATATCACAAACCGGTTTATCGGAAATGTTATGACAAACTTCACAATGCTTAACTTCCGTTCTAAACTTGATAATGGCTTGCGACAGATTTTCACTTTGATCAACCGGCTGTTTTAGTAAATGCAATGCCAAACGTAAAGCCGTCCGCTTTCCAATACCGGGCAGTTTGGCTATTTCATCTACTATATCGGTTAATAATTTTGAAGGATATTCCATAAATGCAAAGATAAGCTATTCATATAAATTGAAAGCAAATAGCAAGGAAATTTAAGTGGTAAAACTTTTAACTTTTTTGTCCGTCTCTAAAAGCTGCCAACATGCTATACTTGCGCTTTTGATATTGCTTAACGATATGGTTCAATAATTGTTTTCTGAATAAAATACCCGACACCCCCAATAATACAAAGAACCCCAAACCATATGCATAACCCAAAAACTTTTTTAGCAACATAAAAATCACTATCGGCAAAAACAGTCGAAGCATCGTTATGATAAAAGTTTTGGTGTTAAAACTATCTCTTGACTGAAAAGCTTTAACTTTTTCATTTAACTTTATGGGGGTTGTGCGAAAAACACCTGCATATAAAGTTAAAGGTAATAGAAAACCGATACTAAAAATTCCCATTGCCAAAATCAGCAAATAAACTTTTAAACCCAGATACAAAAACGGTAATGCCAAAAACATAACAATAATAACCGACAAACTCAATAGCTGCCATTTGGCATCAAGATATTGACGATAGGTTAAATTTTGTGTCATCAACAAAGGATAATATTCGGCATCCCAAGCCGGTATAAAATTGCCGAATTGAATGATAAAATAACCTGCCAACATCATTAAAAACAGCATTTTATTGAATTCCGGTTGCTTCAAACTGACATGATCGGACATCAAAAAAAAGGCCATAACATAAAAAATAACAAAACCTATCAAACCCTGTCGCGGCCGGACATTGCGCCAAATCAGTCTAAGGTCGTTCTTTATCAATTGTCCGCTTCGTCCAAAACGGTCAGTCCAACGCAAATCCATGGTTTTGGCGATATTTTTGGATTTAGACTTTATGGCATCGTCCAAATAAAACCGGTTTTTAAAGTAAACATACAAGCCCGTCCAAGTCAAAACCAACAAAATGACAGGCAACCATATCCAGTTTTTTTGATAATATACTTTTATAAAAAAATCACCGGTAAATTGCAAGTGCGCCGTCATCCATTTGATTTTATAGACAATCAAAAGTACACT
Source organism: Flavobacteriales bacterium (assembly GCA_027031025.1). Taxonomy (GTDB): domain Bacteria; phylum Bacteroidota; class Bacteroidia; order Flavobacteriales; family Flavobacteriaceae; genus WGBX01. The sequence goes on from JALVEJ010000046.1 coordinate 3,230, forward strand.
AAAACTCATCAAAATGTTAAGCCACAAACTACGACTACTGAAAAATAAAATCAATTCCATGACAAAAGTTAAACTCAAAAGCGTCAGCGCCCAAAAAAACAAGCTAATAGCTTCATAACCACTATGATAAAACAAGCCTACGGCTAAACTTATCATAGCTATAAACACCAAATTGACCGGATGAAACAACACTTTTAACAACTGAAATTTGATGATTTTTGACTTACGAACCGGTAACAACATCAAAGGTTTAACCTGCATCGAATCAAAATTGATATACATCATGGCATAAAAAACAATGAAGAAATATACATATATAAAAGTATTGGCTTTTTCAAATAAATCAGCCGAAGGATAGGTTTCCTTGACCATCATATACCAGGCAAAAACAAGCCCAATCATATACAATCCGAAAATAATGAACCCAAGAAAACTCAATATTTTTATACTCAAACGGGTTGAAAGATTAGGTGCTCGCATAAATTTTTTATATGACAGCTTAAAAAAATCTAAATAGGTCATAAGCTTGAATTTTAAAATTCTAAAATTATAAAAAAATATCGTATTTTTGTCTAATCATAACAACAAACTTATGTTAGACCGCTATATCAAAACGGAAGGCGACTTCAAATATCTGGAAAAAGGCCAAGGCACACCGCTGGTGATTTTGCATGGCATCATGGGCGGCTTGAGTAATTTTGATGAAGTTATTGAATATTTTTCAAAATATTTTAGAGTATTAATGCCCGAATTGCCTATCTACACGTTTCCTTTGCTAAAAACCAGTGTTAAAGGTTTTTCAAAATATTTATACGATTTTTTTGAACATAAAAAGATTGACAAAGCCATTTTGCTGGGGAATTCGTTAGGCGGACATGTCGCTTTGTATTTTGCCAATAAAAATCCCGAAAAAGTCATTGCCATGATTTTGACAGGCAGTAGCGGATTGTATGAAAAAAGCATGGGCGACTCGTATCCGAAACGAAAAAACTACGACTATATCAAACGCAAAGCCCAAGAAGTTTTTCATAACCCTAAAGTGGCGACTAAAGAACTGGTTGACGAAGTCTTTGAAGTGGTCAATAACCGGATGAAAGTCATCAGAACTTTAGCGCTAGCCAAAAGTGCCATTCGTCACAACATGGCCAAAGATTTACCAAATATTAAGATGCCCGTTTGCTTAATTTGGGGCAAAGACGACAAAGTAACCCCACCGGAAGTTGCCAAAGATTTTAAAAGACTTCTCCCCGATGCCGATTTGTATTGGATAGACCAATGCGGACACGCCCCAATGATGGAACATCCGCAAACTTTTATCAAAATTATGGATGAATGGCTGACCAAACGCGGATTGAAACCCAAAGAACATGTTGAAGTATCTCGTTAAACAACCGGCAATTCAAAACCAACAAAATAAAGCTTTGTTAATGTTGCATGGTTTCGGTAGCAACGAAGCCGATTTGTTTACAATGGCACCTTATTTTCCAGACGATTTATGGATTTTTAGCGCGCAGGCGCCACATGCATTAGACTATGGCGGCTATGCTTGGTATCCCATTTATATCGATGCCCAAAACCAAAAAATTTCCGACGGACAACAGGCTTTTGAAAGTGTATTAAAGTTATCAAAATTTATTGATTTTTTAAAAGACAAATACCAAATTACCTCTGAAAACTTTAATTTGCTCGGATTTAGTCAAGGCGCTATTTTAAGTTATAGTATAGCCCTCAACTATCCAG
>JALVEJ010000047.1 GCA_027031025.1 Flavobacteriales bacterium
ACAGGATCTTAAGGAACTTTACGACAAAATAAAAAAAGCTATTTATGAGGTAAAAGATGTGGAATAAGATAAAACTTATTCTGTGGCTTGTTATACTGCTTGCTGTTGCCTATTTTGTTTCAATGAATACAACCCCTAAAATATCTGTCAACATACTTCCTACATTCAAAACACCTGAGATACCACTTGCCATAGTCATAATCGTAAGCATAATAATAGGAGCTGTTCTTATACTTCTTTTCACAATTACCGACTGGATCGCTTACAAGATAGACAAAATTAAACTGAGCAGGAACATAAAGCATCTAAAAAACGAACTGGAAAGATGCAGATCCCAGATAAATCAGAAAGAAGATCAGATAAAAAAACTGGAAGAGGAAATTCAGGTACTGAAAAATGAGAAAAACATCACCGTAAAACAGGAGGAAGAGGAAAGTGGGACTTTATGACAGGGACTACATGCGTGATAGGAAAGTTTCTACCGGCAGAAAGCCATCTCCAGATAACACGAAACTTATTATAGCTGTGGTAGTAGCTTTCATTTTAGGATTTATTTTAGGTAAAATTATATAAAAGCTCAGGAGGGAAAAATTGGGAATAGGCAAAAGGGTCAGACTTGAAAGGATTATGAACAGGGATACAGGAAAGACTGTTATCGTTCCTATGGATCACGGTGTAAGCTCTGGACCAATGAAAGGAATAATAAACATAAAAGATACAGTAGAAAAAATAGCAGAAGGAGGGGCAAACGCTATAATACTCCACAAAGGAATAGTTGAGCAGGGACACAGGGGAAAAGGAAAAGATGTTGGTCTTATCATACACATGTCAGCCTCAACAGACCTGTCTATAAGAAAAAATGACAAGGTTCTGGTCTGCTCTGTAGAAGAAGCAATAAAATTAGGAGCTGACGGTGTTTCTATCCATGTAAACATAGGTGCAGAGGACGAAAAACAGATGCTTAAAGATTTCGGGACTGTATCTAAAGCATGTCTTGAATGGCAGATGCCCCTTGTTGCTATGCTTTACTACAGGGGCCCGGAAGTTAAAAATCCGTTTGATCCTGATGCGATAGCCCACATAGCAAGGATTGGTGCAGAGTTAGGTGCTGATATAGTTAAGGTTCCATACACAGGAAATCCTGACACATTCAGAAAGGTTGTTGAGGGTTGTCCTGTTCCTGTTGTGATAGCAGGAGGACCTAAAGTAAGCTCAGATAAAGAACTGCTCCAGATGATATACGATGCTGTTGTTGTTGCCGGCTGTGCAGGGCTGTCAGTGGGAAGAAATATATTCCAGCATGAGAATGTTGCCAAAATAACACATGTCTTATCAAAAATAGTTCATGAAGGAATAACAGTTGAGGAGGCTCTAAACATTCTTGAGCAGTAGTTAAAATGAAGAAGATAATAGTTATCGGCGGAGGGTATGCGGGGCTTTCATTTGCAAAGAGGTTTTCCCATTTCAACTGTGATGCACAGGTTTACCTTATAGACCAGAACCCTTACCAGTACTTACAGCCAGAAGTCTATAAGTTTATAGCAAACAAATGTCTTCTATCAGACATAATAATTGATCTGTCAACAATAGCTGAAGGACTTGGAAAAAAGATATATTTCTACAAAGACAAAATAGTTCAGATAGATACAGACACAAACCGTGTAATAGGGGAAAAGTTTGAGCTTGATTATGATTACCTTGTGATTGCTGCAGGAAGCAGAACATTCTTTCCACCTATAGAAGGGCTGAGAGAGTATGCTTCCGGGGTAAAAACATTAGACAGAAGTCTTGATTTTAAACAGAAGTTTGAAAGGGACATACTAAAAAAGATAAAAGAAGAGGAAAAATGCTACATACAGAGAGAAAATCAGTTTAACATAATAGTTGGGGGGGCTGGTCTTGCAGGGGTTGAAATAGCATCTGAGATGGCATACTACGCAAAGGATTTTTTCAGGAGAATAGGATTTTTGTGCAACGGTCTTAATATAACCCTTATAGAAGCTGCAGAAAGAATACTCCCGGGCATGGATCAGTTTGTTTATCAAACAGCTTTAAAAAGGCTCAAAGATTTAGGCGTTAACATAATAACAGGAAAAAAGATAATAAAGGTTGACAAAGAAAATGTTTATCTTGAAGATAAAAGCTTTGTAAAACAGGACTTTTTCATATGGACAGGGGGAATAATTGCAAGCTCACTTTTGCAGAATATAAAAATCAAAAAAAATAAAAGACAACAGGCGGTAGTTGATAGATTTTTTAGGCCTGAAGGTATAGAAAATATGTTTATAATAGGAGATTGTGCAGAGGTGATAAACCACAAAACAGGTGAGATCCTTCCTCCTATGGCACAGGTTGCAATTCAAACAGGAGAAATAGTGGCAGACCACATCAAAAATCTGATAGAAAACAAACCTCTGAAAGAAAAAAGTCCAATATTCAGAGGCATGGTCTCAGCTTTAGGAGGAAGATACGGAGTTGGTATGATAAGAAACGGAATAAAATTCAAAGGATGTCCCGCATATATGTTTAAAGAAACTGTCTTTGCCCATTACAAACTCCCTTTAAGGATCATCTCCAAAAAAGGATACAGAAAACTCCTCAAAGATCAGTAGTTGACTAAATAGTTGAAAATGAGATACAGTATAGTTAGATTAATAAAAATTATAAAACTACGGAGGAATATAAGATGGAGCCGTGGATACCTTTTATAGTTATGACAATCTTTACAATCATTACCGGAATTCTTGCTTTTGTAGCAGGTGCACTTAAAAGAGGAGAAGAATAATTAGATAATTGGGTTCTTCAGAACAGATAGGGAACTTTTTTTTCTTTGGTTTCCTGTCTTTATTTCTTTTTTTGGGCTATCTTCTTTTTGAGCCTTTTTTAAAAGTTATAATTCTATCAATTCTGATTACTATAATTTTTTACCCCCTTTATATAAAACTTCTAAAAAAGTTAAAAAATAGAATTATTTCTTCTTTGGTAATGACAGCAGTAATACTGCTTTTTATTATAATACCATCAATTTTACTCGTAGCTTTTTTCGTAAATCAAATAATCAGTGTTTATCCTCTTCTGATTGAAAAAATATCAAAGTACAAAGACATAGACATCCTTTTAAAAGAGCTGCCTATAATCTCAAAGATTTATTCAATCATTGAAAATACCCTCCAATCCCTTAATGTCAGGGTAGATATCGGAGATGCTATAAGAGGAATAATAAACGAAGTGGTTTCATTTATTATCCAGCAAGGAAAAAGTATATTTCTTGATGTAACTCTCCTTGTTGCTGGTATAATCTTTATGATCGCTACTATATTTTTTCTTTTTAAAGATGGCGAGGCTCTTTATAACAGACTTTACAGTATAATCCCATTATCAGATAAGGATAAATCCTTTCTCATTTCAAAAAGTTATAGGGCTATTCAAGGCGTTGTTCTTGGATCAGTCCTTACAGCTGTAGCACAGGGAATATTATCTTTTATTGGATACTTTGCTGTAGGTCTTGAGATGAGCTACTTCTGGGCTTTTATCACTTTTGTTGCGGCATTTATTCCTGTTGGGGGAGCATCTTTAGTATGGGTTCCTGTAGCTATTTACATACTCTTAACAAAAGGATTTCTGATAGCTTTCCTTTTTTCACTTTATGGAACATTTGTTATAAGCACAATAGACAATATAATAAAACCTGTTGTTATAGGGGATAAAACAAACATTCATCCGATGATACTCGTTTTTGCAATAATAGGAGGTCTTAACCTCTTTGGCTTTATTGGAATTTTTCTTGCCCCTATAATAATAGTCATGATTGACAACCTTCTTCACCTTTTTAGGGAAAAATATGTAATCAAGGGACGAACAGTTTTATAATCATATAAATGGTGGCTGCCAAGGACACCAGAAATGTCATTAAAAGAAAAAAATTATTAAACCAACCGTTTTTGTAGTTTCCAAGTATGTTCCCATTATTTCCCAAAATTAATAAAACTCCACTGAGAACAGGAAGAAGAATTCCATCAAAAACCTGACTGTAGTAAAGGGCATCAACGGCCGAAACCCCAAAAAAGTCTATAAAATTTCCAACAAGTAGTGAGCCTAAAAAAACCACATAAAAACCTTTTGCATCGCTTACTTTGTAGTCCATTCCCTCCCTCCAGCCGAAAGTATCTGCAACAGCATAGGCTGAAGACCCTGCCAGAACCGGAATTGCAAGAAAACCTGAAACAACAACACCTATGCTAAAAATAAGAAAAGCATAATCACCTGCAACAGGCTTTAATGCAAGGGCTGCATCTTTTATAGTCTGTATCTCCGTATGCCCAAAAATCATAACAGCAGAGGAAACTATGATAGCATAAGCTATAATATTTGAGTAAACCATTCCAACAGCTGTATCAAACTTCATAATCTTAGCTTGAGAAACAGTAGCATGCTCCTCCTTTTCTTCTGATGCCTGCCAGAATATCATATAAGGGGATATAGTTGTCCCTAAAAGTCCCAGTGCAGCAAGAACAAAAGTAAGATCAGGTCGTATGTCAGGGATAAATGTGTTTTTCAGCAGATCAATTAATGAAGGTTTTGACAGAAAAGCAGATAATACATAAACAATAAGCACTAATGTCAGAATAATAAGAACCTTTTTTATAGTTCTATACTGCTTAAATATGACGAGATACCCGATTAAAACGGTGGTAGGAATAAGAAAATATACAGACTTTATTCCTGTTATAATCTCAAGTATTGCTGCTACAGCCTGAAGATCAGCCCCTATGGTTAAGATGTTCGCAGTGGCAAGGCAGAGAACTATGAAATATGTAAGCTTTTTTGAGTAAAAACTGTTTAGAATTTCAGGCAGGCTTTTTCCTGTAACAAGGGCTAATTTTGCAGCTGTATCCTGAACAGCTATCATCATCGGGGTTGAAAGAATCATCAGCCACAGCTGTGAAAATCCGGTTGTGGCACCAACTATCGTGTAAGTCAAAATCCCTGCAGGATCATCCCCTGCCCCACCGGTTATTATGCCAGGTCCCAGTTTTTTAAACCTTTTAAAACCTTTTTTTTCCAAAAACCTCTCCTAAAATCCAAAAGGTGTGGAAAAACCTCCTGTGTCTTCTTCTTTCTTAATGATACCTTTCTGCTTTCCGTAGAACTCTATCTGGAGTATGTCCTGCTCAACAGGTATCTGCTTTGGACAGGAGAAAGTACAGTACTTGCAGTGAACACAGCTTGTTATATGATTTTTTTCTGCTAAAACTATTCTTTCGTCACCTAATGAATCATTCTTGTCCTTCCAGAACCTGAAAACCTTAACAAAATTAATAGGTCCTCCAAAATCCCTGTCAGCCTCAAAAACAGGACATATTGAGTAGCAAATACCGCACAGAATACAGTCAGTTTCCTTATCAAACTGCTTCAGATCATCTGGATATACAGGCTGAAACTCTTTCTTAGGTTCAAACCACCCCTTAACATCTTTTATTTTATACAAAAACTCTTTGTGGTCTGTTACCAGATCCTTTATTACAGTCATATTTGATAGAGGTTCTATTAATATCTCCCCATTAACAAGATTTTCTTTTACCTTTGTTTTACAGGCAAGAACATGCCTTTCTCTGTTTATTTTTACCCCGCATGTTCCGCATATTGATGCCCTGCATTGAACTCTAAAGGAGAGGGTTGGATCAATTCTGTCATGTATCTGCATAAGAACTTCTGCGATAGTTGTTCTGTCCTGAATGTTTACCTCAAATTGATCATACCATTCTGTTTTTCCATCAAACCTTTTTATTTTGACAATAATTCTTCCCATCTTCCACCTTTTAAAAAATTTTTATTAAAAACGGTTAGTATTTAATTATAATATTCATCATACAGGTAATATAACACAGATATTAAATATTAAAACCACAGGAAAAATGGTGGGAAAGATGAAAAAATTTATAATACTTTTACTGCTGTTATTTTCTTTTGGCTCTTACACAAAAGGTCTAAAACCTTACATGTTCTCCCTTGAAGATGAAGACGGTAAAATTGTTAATCTTTCCGAATTGAAGGGAAATGTGGTTTATTTAGTCTTCTGGTCTAAGACTTGTACCACCTGTGAAGAAGAAATGCCTGTAATAAACAGTCTGTATAAAAAATTTAAAAACAAAAATGTGAAATTCTTCGGCATTGTAATTGATGAAAAGGACAAAGGTAAAATAAAAGAGATAAAGAAAAAGTGGGGTTTTGAGTTTCCTGTTCTTATAGGAAACGACACTGTAAAAGATAAATACAGAATAATCGGAACTCCGATAACATACATTTTAAGAAAAAACCTAACCATAGGTAAAATAATCTACGGTACACATTCCAAAAAGAAATTAGAAAAGTACATAAAAAAGTTCTTAGAGGAGAGTTATGATTGAAAGCGTTTCTGTAGGGGCTGCCTTTTTAGCGGGGATAGTGGCTTTTTTGTCGCCCTGTGTTCTTCCAATAATCCCCGGATACATAGCTTACATATCAGGTGTGTCAGCTCAAACGGTCTCCCAATCTGATAAAAGAATTGACTGGAGCATTGTTTATTCTGCTGTGGCTTTTGTTATCGGCTTCTCAATTGTATTTACAGCACTTGGAGCAGCATCAACATTCGTGGGACAGGTACTTCAAGAATACAAATATGTAATTTCAAAAGTTGCAGCAGTTCTTGTGATCCTGCTTGGTGTTCATTTTACAGGGGTATTCCAGTCAGAAAAAGTAAAAATCTGGGTTTACACAATTTTTGGTGTCTCAATAGCTATTTACGGAACTGCCGTTGCTCTGACTGGTAATCCTGTTAATGATCTTCTTGTTCTTCCTGTTATAGGTATAGCACTCCTTTTATTTTATTTCTCCGGTGCTTATAAATTACTGTACAGACAAAGAACAACAGAATTAAAGAAAAAACCGCCGGGAATTATCGGTGCATTCATCGTCGGAATTGCTTTTGCGTTTGGCTGGACACCCTGCATCGGACCTGTCTTAGGTGCTATTTTGCTGTATGCATCACAGCAGGAAACTGTAATGCAGGGGATAATACTTCTTTTTGCATTTTCAATGGGACTTGGAATACCATTTATAATAACGGCAATGGCGATAAACCAGTTTTTCAAATTTTTCAACTTTATGAGGAGATACTTTCTATTCATTGAGATTGCAGGAGGAATACTCCTTATATTTGTTGGAATTCTACTTCTTACAGGAAGCCTTGAAAAGCTGTCAGCATTACTAACTTTTTAAAATAAATGGATTAAAGGCTTTTGACGCCACAATAACCCTATCTCCTACAGAAAGATCCTGTATCTCTTCCGGATCTGCAACAACTTTTATTATGTTATTTCCAACAAGCACAGATACTATATAAACAACATCTTCTTTTTTTATCTGGAGTATCTCACCAGAAAACTTTACCTTCCCACTTAACCTCTCCTGAACAAATATCTGATCAGGTTTTCCTTCTTTTATAACCTTTCCATTATCTATAACAAAAACCCTATCAGACAACCTAAAAATTTCGGAAAAATCATGGCTTATAAGGAATGTTGTTAGAGAAAATGCGTGGTGTATCTGAAGAAGTTCCTCTTGAAGTTTTCTTCTCATATCAATATCAAGGGCTGAAAGGGGTTCATCAAGAAGAAGTATATCCGGTTTTCTCGCTACAGCTCTTGCTAAAGCTACCCTCTGTTTCTGTCCTCCAGAAAGGCTTTGAGGTTTTCTGTTTTTCAGTTCTGTTAGCTCTGTTAGCATCAGTAATTTTTCAAGCAGTTCCTCATCTTTTCTTTCCATACCGTAGAGTATGTTTTCTTCTACAGTCATATTTGGAAAAAGGGCATATTCCTGAAAAACAACTCCAACATTTCTTTTTTGAGGAGGAAGGTTTATGCCTCTGTTGCTGTCGTACCATACTTTACCATTCACTTCTATAAAACCATCATCAGGATTTAAAAGACCTGCTATCATTCTAATTAATGTAGTTTTACCTGCTCCTGACCTTCCAAATATTGTTATAAAATTTCCCTCCTCAGCCGTCAGATCAACATCAAGTATAAAATCACCCCTGTATCCTTTAAGCCTTTTTTTCAGCTTTACCCTCATAAATTCTCAGCCTTTATAAATTTTTTGTTTAAGGTATAAACGAAAATTAAAATGCTGAAAGTTATAACAAAAAGAATCAAAGCATAAAGATTAGCCTTGTTATAATTAAGGGATTCAACCTCTTCATAAATAGCTATAGAGGCTACCTTCGTTTCTCCCGGTATTGATCCACCTATCATTAGAACAACCCCAAACTCACCTATTGTGTGGGCAAAAGTAAGAACAATACCTGTCAAAATAGACTGTTTCATATTAGGCAGTATAACCTTCCACAATGTTTGAAGTTTGCCTTTTCCCAGCGTATAGGAGGCTTCAATTATTGATCTGTTTACCAAGCTGAAACCTGACTGGAGTGGATGAACCATAAATGGAAGGCTATATATTATTGATCCTAATAGAATACCTCCAAATGTAAAAACAAGACGGATACCTGCTGTATCTTCCAGAAATTTTCCAACAAAACTGTCAGGACTGAAAAAAACTATAAGATAAAAACCTAAAACTGTAGGCGGGAGAACAAGGGGAAGACTTACAATTGTTTCAACAACAGATTTCAATTTGAAATTATAAAATGCAAGTAGATAAGCAACAGGAAGTCCTACAAAAAATAGGATAACAGTGGTTAATGTAGCAAGTTTAAGCGTTAAGAGAAGTGTTTGAATAAAATCAGTCCCCATCAGGTATCTCCATAAGACTTACCTCATTTGTTTTAACAAAAGCAAGTACAGTATCACCTTTTTTTATCTCCATCCTTTCGGCTGATCTGGTTGTTATTACAGATTTTATGAGATTGTTATTACATCTTAAAACAAGTCTTGTTAATACTTTTCCTTTCTGTATTTCCTCAACAACACATTTAAATCTGTTCCTAAGGCTTATCATACCTGAAAGTTCTTTTCCGATAGAAACCTCAGTTTCCTTGAACAGAACATATATATTATTGTTTATTTTCAAATACTCTGCAGTTTCTGGGGTTTCAACAACCACAGCACATATATTTCCAATATCTGTCCTAACTTCAACAAGAGAGATACTTTCTGAACTTTCAATACTGGTTATTTTTCCTTTTAACCTGTTCATAAATTCTATATCCGTACTTTTTTAATATTTTTTGTGCCTTTTCAGAAAATAAAAATTTTAAAAATTTTTCTGCATAGGGATTTTTCCTAATTATAACAACTCCCTGTTTTATAGGATTGTACAGTCTTTTATCTACTTCCACCCACACGCCTTTATTTTTCAGTCTTGGGGAAAGAACAACAGACTTAGAGGTAAAACCAGCATCAACAAGCTTTTTATAGATGTACTGTGTCGATTGCATAACACTTTCCCCATATACAAGTTTGTTCCTTACCTGCCTGTATAAACCTGAATTCTTTAAAGCCCTTATAGCTTCCAGCCCGTAAGGAGCATTTTTAGGATTTGGAATAGATATTTTTTTTATATATCTTTCTTTAAGAATACTTATACCTTTTTCTTTCAGGGGAATATTTTTCATACTCCACAGAACTAAAATCCCTTCAGCATAAACAACAGGTTTCTTAGCTGTTAAACCTTTGTTATAAAGATAATCAGGATATTTCATGTTAGCTGATAGAAAAATATCATAAGGAGCTCCCCTTTCAATCTGTGCAGTTAATTTACCGGATGACGAAACCACTGTTATGATGTCTATCCTATAAATCTTTTTAAACTCTTCAACGATTTCTTTAAGAGGATATTGAATATTTGCTGATGCGGCTATCTTTAAAGGCTGTCCATAAGAAAAGACAAACATCAGAAGAACAAAGAATATGTATACCATTTGGCAACCTCCATCGTTATAGTTTATATGATATAACGATTTCGGTCAAGAAAAAACATAAAGATATACTTATTTTCTTTTATTTATGATTGAGACTTAATAATAATTAAAATTAAATAAAAGCAATAAGTCATTGAAAATTAATAAATTTCAAGTTAAATAATAATAATTACTATTGAATATGCTATTTTTTTTACAATATTAGTAGTATTATGGTTAGTATCGGAAATTATACATCACTTAATCAAATTTAAAATATGGGGGCGATATATGAAAGCCATTCAGAAATTAATGGATGTTTTATTTTCCTTAAAAACTACAATCATTTTACTTGTCATATTTGGAGCTGTAATCGGAGCTGCAACGTTTATAGAAAATGATTTCGGCAGGGAGACCTCCTATGCTCTTGTATATGGCTCTAAATGGTTTGAAGTTCTGTTAACCCTGCTAACAGTTAACCTCACAGGTAATATTTTTAGATACAGAATGTGGCAGCCAAAAAAATTACCCCTATTTATTTTCCATCTCTCTTTTATCGTTATATTTGTTGGTGCAGCAATAACCAGATATTTTGGTTATGAAGGCACAATGCATATAAGAGAGAAACAGGAGCAAAACAAGATATTCTCAAGAGATCCCTTTCTCCAGATAACAGCAAAAAAAGGTGAAAATGAGTTTCATTATGAAAAACCCCTTCTTTTATCTGCTGTTCCTGTCTTTAATGTGAATAATTTTGAAGAAAAATTAGATATAGATGGAAAAACCCTGACGGTAAGATATAAAAATTTTATAAAAGGTGTTTCAACGCAGGTAAAAGAAGATCCTGAAGGAGAACCTATTATTACACTCCGTGCATCTGCAGGAATGGATAGTGTGGATCTTACAATGAAGGAAGGATCATTTGAGGATTTTGGAAGTTTTGCATTTATATTTTCCGATCCTGATAAATTTAAACAGCGGCTTGACGGTAAAGATTTTGTATTCTTTTTTGTAAAAGATGGTAAATTTTATCTTCTTTCAAACCTGCCTGTAAACTGGATGAAAATGTCAGACAGGTCTCAAGGAGTTATAAAAGCTGGTAACAGATACCCCTTAGAAGGTGGAACTCTTTACTCTGTAGCAGGATTAAACTTCGTAATGAAACAGGCTGTACTCAAAGGAAAAGAAGTTGTTGTTCCACTCCCAAGAACAAAAGATGTTTATAAAAACTCTTCTGTACTTTCTGCTCTCTTTGTAGAGGTTGAGTACAATGGAGATAAAAAAGAGGTAGCCCTCTTAGGAAGAGGAGGTGGAGCTCCCGGAATTCCAAAAAAACTTAAAATTAAGGATATTGATCTTGAGCTTGAATGGGGAGCAAAAGTAATAAACTTACCTTTCAGTCTTTACCTTGAAGATTTTGTTATGAGAAAGTATCCCGGTTCAAACAAACCTTCATCTTATGAAAGTCATGTTATCCTTATAGACAAAAGGAAAAATCTAAAAATGCCTTACAACATACATATGAACCATCCCCTCGTTTACGGTGGATACAAATTCTTTCAGTCTTCTTACGATCCTGATGAATTAGGTACAATACTTTCTGTTAATCATGATCCAGGGGTGATACCAACATACATTGGGTACGGTCTATTGATGGTCGGTTTACTTCTGAACCTTCTTAATCCTTTCAGCAGATTTGGGAGGACTTTAAAAATGCTAAACAAAGATACACAAAAAATAGTTCTTATAATGATTGCTCTTCTTGGGTTTTCTTATAGCTCTATCGCATATCCCGGAATGGAAAAAGAAAAATCTAAACAGGTTGTTCCCCCGAAACCCAGTATGGAAGAAGTAATCCAGACAGTAAAAAAGATAGATAGAACACATGCTGAAAAATTTGCAACGCTTGCAGTACAGGGAGGCGACGGCAGAATAGAACCTGTAGACACCCTCGCTATTGAAGTGGTTAACAAAGTGCATGGTGGACCCTCTGTCTTAGGACTTACCCATAATCAGGTCTTACTTGGAATGTTTCTTATGCCCGGACCTTGGCAGTACATAAAAATGATAAAAGTTAAACATCCTGCTATAAAGAAAATGCTTGGAATACCGATGGATGAAAAATATTTTGCATTTATAGATGCTTACGACGAAAAAGGTATGTATAAGCTTGCACAGGCTGTTGAAACAGCAAGAAGAAAAGATCCTTCCCAGAGAAATCAGTTTGACAAGGAAATACTAAAAATAGATGAAAAACTGTATATATGCTATCTTGCTTTTACAGGAGAGATACTCAGAATATTTCCTAAAGAAAATGATCCAAACAACACATGGTATGGTCCCAGAGATGCCTTAAAAACATTTCCTGAAAGACAGAGGGAAGAAGTCGCAACCATCCTGTCAAAATACATTCATGGTGTACAAAAAGGTCTGAAGGAAGGAAACTGGAAAGCAGCAAATATAGCGATAGAAGACATTAAGGACTTTCAAAAAAGATACGGATACAAAGTTCTTCCTTCTGAAACAAGACTTAAAGCTGAAATTTTGTATAATAAACTTCTCGTTTTTGAAAGGCTTACACCTTTTTATTTTCTTATAGGTTTGCTTTCTATTATTCTGATCTTCATAAAGATATTCAAACCTAATTCTAATGTTGATAAATTTGGAAAAATCATTGTTATCCTTTTAATGGTCGCATTTTTAATACACACAGCAGGTCTTGGTCTTAGATGGTATGTTGCAGGACATGCTCCATGGACTGATGCATACGAGTCAATGCTGTTTATATCATGGGCTGTTGCACTTGCAGGTATTGTTTTCGCCAGAAAATCATTATTTGTTCTTGCCTCTGTTGGAATATTCGCAGGTGTATTTTTATTTGCTGCCCATCTTGGCTGGCTTGATCCTCAAATTACAACAATAGTTCCTGTCTTGAAATCGTACTGGCTTTTAATCCATGTTTCTGTACTGACGGCAAGTTATGGATTTTTAGGTCTTGCAGCAATATTAGGTTTATTATCACTCATATTCTTTGCCTTGAAGTACGAAAAACTGCTGGGTAAAGAGAGAGTTCTAAATCTTGAGGCTGGAATAAAAGAATCTACAAAAATATCAGAACTTTCACTTATTATCGGATTATCCCTTATTATCTCAGGGAACTTCCTTGGAGCTATATGGGCAAATGAATCTTGGGGAAGATACTGGGGATGGGATCCGAAAGAGACATGGACTGCCGTTTCTATCGCCGTTTATGCAGCCATAGTTCATCTGAAATACGTACCAAAATGGTACTCATACTACAAAATGGCTGTTTTCTCTGTATTAGGTTATTTCGCCATACTGATGACATATTTTGGGGTTAACTACTATCTGTCAGGACTTCATTCTTACGCTGCAGGTGATCCTGTTCCAATACCTACATGGGTTTACTGGGCTGTTGGATTTCTGGCTGTTCTTATAATCGCAGCCTACAGAAACAGAAAAATGACAGCAACCTAACCTCAAGTTTTGAAAATAATATATAAAAACATATAAAAGGTATTGACATATTTATTATTTTAATTTAGATTAAAAGTAGGGTGAGGGAGTGGATTTTTAATAAGGGTTTTCATTAAAGTTTGGGGGTAGAGTTATGAAAAAAGGACTGGTAGCGGCAGCTGTGTTAGGATTGGTAAGTTTAGGACTTGCTGCCACAGAGGATATAAGAGGCACGCCTCATAACCTTGCCAATTATAGTAATCCAGATCAGGGTGGTACTAATCAGGTATGTGTGTTCTGTCACACCCCACACGGTTCAAACAGTGATTTTGTAGGTGCTCCACTGTGGAACAAACCTATAGATCCTAATATCACATTTCAGGTTTACGGTGGTGGTCAGACAACAGGAGGAACACAAGTTGATCAACCAGGGGACACATCAAGAGCCTGCCTTTCCTGTCATGATGGTGTTAGCGGGGTTAATGTTGTGATAAACGCTCCTGGATCAGGCAATTATGATCCTAATGGAATATACCTTGATTATAGGGGATCAACCCAGCCGTGGAGAATGCCATTCCCATTTGCGGTAGGTAAAAACGGAGCAGGTGGTAATTACGATCTGAGAGATGACCATCCTGTTGGGGTAGTTTATAGAGGTGATGAAACCAATCCACCGGCAAGTTTAAAACCAACAAACACCCAGATAACTGGCTGGAATATAGCTGGTGATAAAGATGGTAATCCGGGACCAACAATAGGTGATCTTCTCAGAAATGGGAAGGTTGAATGTGTTAGCTGCCATAACCCACACCTGAATGCTCCCAGATTCTTAAGGTCAGGAGACGGAAACGCAAATAGCAGCGTTTGTAGAGCATGCCATGATAAATAAAAAAAGCCCCTTTTACGGGGCTTTCATTAATGTTTTAACATATACTCAATGAGAGCTTTTAGTTCCTCATCACTCATAGCTTTAAATTTGCCCATCTGAGTTTTCATCATATCAAATCTGTCTGGCCATACAATCGGATCAGCCTGCCCTTTAAAAAATTGCTCAAGCTGTTTAGGGTTGTTTTTATAAAACTCTGCTATGGTTTTTAAGGAAGGTCCTATAGCATCTTTAGTTTCTTTGTGGCATATTGGACAGGAATTTTTTTCAAAAATCTTTTTTCCATCTACCGCAGCAAAAGATCCAATATTAAGTCCTATTACAACTAATCCTGCCACTAACAACCTTTTCATCTCTTACCCTCCTGATCCTTTTTTTCTTCAAGAACTTTTATTTTAGAGATAATCCATCTATTTTTATTTCTTATAAGGTTGTATTCTACCTTGTAGAATATGTCTGTTTCTGGTACAACTATTTTGTTTATTCTCCTATCAAAATATTTGTATTTCCAGTTTTCTTCTGTTATAGCTTTTGCTTTCTCACCATTTATTTTTATATCCAGGAATTTCAGTTTTAGTATTTTTGAATCCATGAAAAGCCCGTTTTCATGCCAGGATTGTATCCAGATATAAAGTTTCCGTGCGACATTTTCTGTTGTGACGTCTTCCATCATCTTTACAAATGTTCTCAGATCTCTGTGTCTATCCGTTTTTGATTCCTGTATAACGATGTTATTGTATATCTTTATCACCTTTTTAATCCTTTCCACATCTTTTCCAGCATAGGAAAAACTAAAAAAACCATATACAAAAGCCAGAACTAATAGAACCTTATGGATAACTGTCATAACCACCCCAATTTGTGCTGTGGCATCCACAACCACCGAGCGGGTTTGTATCACTTTGATATGCTCTATTTTTTCTCTGTGGACGGGTTGTTGCAGTTGGATCTACCTTAAAACCATCCAACCTTAAACTATTATTATTATAGTCATAAGGTGCAGGCATGTCTGTATAACCTATCAGCCTTGAAACAGGCGATCCATGTGGTATAGCCACATGACACTCTACACAGGCCATACCGGCAAACATCGGCCTATTTCCTTTAAATTGATGAACTGTAGCCTGAGTTAGATCATGACAGTTCGCACAGAAAAGACCGGTCATCCCTCCATTAAATATATCCCCTACAGTATAAAGTTCATTATTATCTTTAGTTGGCCAGTTTGTATTAGGACCTTTTAGCATGAATTTTGCGTTAGAGCCGTGAGGTCCCCTTGGATCACTTACATTTTCAGCCTCAGCACCATGGCAGTCTGAACAGTACATTGTCTGATTACCAACATTGCTCTTCCATGGATCAAGCAGCTGAATATCTTCAAGAGGATCTGCATACCTTCCTACCGACTGATTTCTACCTGATAAGTTAAGCATATCATTTGTTGTCATAATAACAGGGTGGGCTGATCTGTTGTACGGGTTAAACTCACAGGATTGATCTGTTAATTTTATGCCAGACTGGTCAGATGTAAATGTGGAGATACAGTCTGCAGTTGTCTGTCCAAGTGCCCATCCTGAATGGCATTTCATACATATCTGATATTCTTTTTCTGCCTCAACCAACGTATCGTAACCGGAAGGTTGTGTCC
>JALVEJ010000048.1 GCA_027031025.1 Flavobacteriales bacterium
CTCTTGGGTTAGGCTTTTCTTCATACTTCCAGCCTTCTTTTTTGGCTCTTTTTTCTATTGCCTGTCTGCTTTTGCCTATAAGCTGTGCTATTTGTTTTGCGGTTATTAAGTTATGCATGGCTGTTGACCTCTTTTGTGGCAAGGTTGCCATTTGAATTTTCATAATCTTGTATCTTTACATTTGGAGTTTTAACTACAAGGAGGAACTTAAAACGATTGTCCAACTTGAATATTAGTAATAAGGTTCCTACAAAAACAGGAAGGAAAAGGGAATATAAAAGGGCTAATAAAAAGGCAAAAAGTAGTTTTAAAAACGAAAGTAAAACTACGCCTGTAAATTTTTTACAAATTGTGTTTGCTTTCTTAATTTTTGCTCTTATGTATGTTAAAGACTTACCAGAACCTATTAATAATTTTTCCTTAATTAGTTCTTTGTATATAGGTTTATTTCTTATAAATGATTTATTCTTTAAATCCTTATTTATAAAACTTATGCTAAGCTTACTTTTCATCATTAGTGTTCTTGTTCTCCTTAAGGATTTTGTCTAATCGAATATCAATCAAAACCAAATGGAAAACACACACAAAACCAAAAGCCAAAACCAAACCTATCAAAAGCATTAAAAGGCTTTTAATTTCTTCTATCATCTTTTCTGTTCTCCTGTTCCTGGTGCTTCAAGACCATTTACCTCAAATTCTTTCCCTTTTTCAAAAAGCTCACCAATAAAACAAGCTCTTTGAAAAAGGGTCTGCCCGAAGGCAGACCAGTTAATGGAGGGGGAGGAGGTACTCCAGAAAGAACCAGCAGCAGCACCAGAAAAATGGATGTTATATATAACAGGTAAGTTGATAGATCCTGATAGATTAATCAGAAAGTGTCCAACCTGTCCTAACTTTTTAGATGTAAGAGGAGTATATGTAATAGCTATGAGACTTAATTTTTTTGATATTTTTAAGGTATTTTTGCCATACGGATATTTTGCTGAATATTTTTTATTTTTAGTATTTCTTATATTATCTATTGTTTTTATTTCTTTTTTAAAAGAATATTTGCCTAAATACATTTTTCATTTACTCCTTAATTTTCTCGTCTTTGTCTTCGTGGTTTCCGTTCTGATAGGTCTGATTAGGTTTTCTTTCACAGTCTCTCCATAGCTTTATTAAATCTTCCGCTTTCCAAACAAGCACTAAAACAGCAAAGCCTATTAATGCAAATCCTGCGTCCATCACTTTCTCTCCTTCTCCAGCTTTAGCTTAAGCTGAATTAGAGCCTCTATTGCCTCATCTATTTCTTTTTCAATCATGTCTATTTCTGAATTTTCCAGAATTCCGTCTGATATGGCTTTTCCGAACTTTTCAATAACATCTGATGTTTCTTTCATTACTTGTCCGGTATGCTGTATTAGTTGTCCGAACCCTTCCTCTACTTCAGGAAGAGGAATAACTACGCAGTTTGACCACGAAGCAAGTTTTTTAAGTGTTCTTATAGGTCTTATCCTTTTCCAGGCACCTACGAATACAGCTAAACTTGGGGTAGAATCCCCATATCTGTAAGCTTTAATCGAACTTGGCTTTGATCCTATAAATTCAGCTAAATCGTTATCATCAAATCCCTTATCTTTTCCTTCCTGGAAGATCTCCATTCCAAGTTCAAGGGCAATGTCTTTAAAAGCAGGTTTACACATTGTTAATTTCCCCCTAATTTTTATTTGCGATTGGATTTTCAGTTTTTTCTTGTGAATCATTTGTGTTTTTCAATGTTTTTGTCAGGTTTTGTTCGGTATTGTTATTATCAAAATCACTATTACTGGAGGTATCCTGATGAGCGTAAGGGAACAGTTTAGAAACTCCGAGAAATTTCTCAATCTGGAGAGCTATTCTTTTGGAGCGGGTAGAACCGTTAAGGATTTTATAAATTGTGCTTGTATTTACTCCAAGCCTGCGAGCAAGGTCAATAGGTCTTATACCCTTCTCTAACAGTAGCTTACGAATATAGACTACTTCCTTATTGTCAAGATAGACTTTTTGTCTTATCATTATTTACAGCCCTTATGTGCAATTTTGCATATACGTGTAAATAAGTTTATATACGTTTTATGAAAAAGTCAAGCTTTTTTTACGTTTAGGGTATAAAAACGGAAAGCAGTGAAATGGTTGCTTTGGAAACAGGTGTTAGCGAAAGATTAAAGGAACTTATAAATAAGTTATCTATATCTCAAGCTGAATTTGGAAGAAAGATAGGTGTTAAACCTTCAACTGTAAGCGATTGGTTAAAAGGTAGGATAAATCCCTCTACCAGAACGCTGAAAATCATAGAGGATACTTTCAACGTCAACCCCGAATGGCTCCGAGAAGGCAAAGGGGAGATGTTTTTGCCAGCTATTGAGGAAGAAGAAGAAATAGTAGTTCCTCTTTATCCAGATGTGCAGGTATCTGCTGGGTTTGGTGTAGAGCCGGGGGAAGAAAGAAAAGTTTATGTTAAGTTTTCATACGAATTTGCCAGAAAATTCTTAAAGCTAACTTCACCAAACGGATTAGAATTAGTCCCAGTAATCGGAAACTCAATGGAACCTACAATTCCATCTGGAGTAATGGCAGTAATAAAACTTTACGAAAAAGAAGGCGTTATATATGATGGTGGTATATACATAATTCGTATTGACAACGAACTGTTTATTAAGCGAATAATTCGGGATCCTCTGAAAAATAGGCTAATTTTAAAAAGTGACAATCCAGACTATGAACCAATAGTAGTTGAGAAAGAGGATTTAGACAGAGTCCACATAATCGGCAGATTTATAACATACATACCACCACCGATTTAGCCATTAACTTTATAGGGGGAGAAAAATGGCTTTTCGTTTTCAAAAAAGAAAAAAAGCAGGCATATTCAACATCACATTTGGTAAAAAAGGTATCGGCATATCAGTTGGTAATAAGTGGCTTAGAGGCGGGATAACTTCTGATGGAAAGCTTTACTCTTCTTACAGAATACCAGAAACAGGATTAAGCAAGGTTGAATATCATACCGGTAAGAAAAAAAGTACATCAAAAGAAGAAACAAGCCAGTTAAAGAGCATTTCTTTAGACAATTTACCAGAGGAATTAGATATTAGCAGTATTGTAATGAAAAATGGTAGTCCTTATGAAGTAAAGAAAGCTGGGAAATTTACAAAATTTCTACTGGGATTTAATGTTTTTTTAGGAATAATATTAGCTCCTACAGTTCCTATTTTCGGAATACCTTTTTTAATTATAGTTCTATATGCAAATTACAGCTATTTCATAAAACCTAAAAGAGCATTTAAAGATTTACCAGAAGAAGGTATAAAAGGAACTTACTACTTAGCAGATGCAAAATACCCTGCTGTATTAGTTGAAAAAGATGGAAAAAAGATACTCCATTATAAGTTAGAAGGAGTTCCAACCAAAACAGAATTAGATGAAGGTTCTTATAAAGAAACCACATTTAAAATCTTTCCAATGGTTAGAAGACAAGGTCTTTTAATTAAAAGTAATACAGGATTAGAGGCATTTGTAAGGGGAGTTTAATCAAAGGCGGGGTAAAAATGGAGAGTAGTAGCGGAAAAAGAGTTAATATAGAAATAATAGAAGAACAAATGAGAAAATATAGAGAAAAACTTAACAGTATTTTTGGAGTTATAGCCTTTACAGTTTCTCTGAGTATTTTAAGTACTTATAAAAGTTTGGATGACATTATGATACTATCTTTTGTTCTTCTATTAAGTTCACTTTTCATATTTGCTTTATTAAGGGAAATATTAGAAAAATATTATCCAAAAGAGCTAAAAGAATTGGAAGACAATAAAAAACATTTATCAAAAGAAGAATATTACAAATTTAAGGGATTAAAAAGTGAATATTTTAGTATGAAGGCAATGTTTAAGTTTACACCACTGTATGTTATAGGATTTTTATCTTATGGTTTTGCTTTTGCAGTTTCTTTTGAGAAATTATTAAGTAAAATTCTTCAATAATTGGGGGATAACTAATGAGAACAAAACTTATTAAATTATTGCAATATGAATTTAAAATTTACAAACCGTTTTTAGAAAGAGTTGATAATAGAAACAAAAAACACAATATTCCTATTTCTTCACATTTAACTGTGGAAGGCTTTATAGAAGAATTATATAACTGCTATGAGCAATGTGAACCTATATATGAGGAGCCGGCTGAGAACAAAAGGAGATACTTGGAATTATTAGATACTGATAATCCTCAAATAAAGTTTGATAATATTCAGAACGGGCTGATATATGGAACATTAAAAAGAGGTTCTTTCCCTTATAAACCAGAATTAATTGATGCAGAAACACATGAAAAGAAAAGAAATCCCAAAGGAGAAAAAGACATAGAGCCTTATATTGGACATTTTTTCCTAATTATAGAAGATACAGATCCTATAATTGGAAAGCTCTTTTTGCAGGCAACTTTTAAAAATGCTTTTAAAAAATTATTCGCTAAGCTCTTAGAATGTAAATTTACTGATTTCGGATTAAAGCTATATTCTGGATACATAGAAGAACATATAAACGATAGAAGTTCTATAAATGATATAAAAATTGAAAGTATTGAGAACATTTTTATTTCTGTAGAAGAATTGGTTGACCAAGATGTTTTTAGAAAGATATTAGAAGCTGATAGAGTTGTCCAAATCGAAATTAAAGGGGTTAATGGTAATTTAGATACTATAGAAAGAGAATATTATAAAGAAACAAAAAGGGAAATTACTAATATTAGTAAAGATTACATTTTAAAAATAGATAAGAAAGGTTCTTCTTTAGATGAAGGTTTATTAAACTGGCTTTTAAATAAATTTCAAAGTAAAGAACTACCAGCTGGAAATTTAAAAATAAAAATTGTCGATGAAGGTATTCCTGATATTATTAATTTATCTCAACTTCAACCTAAAATCTCTTTAGAAATAGAAGTTGATAACGAAACTGGTATAATATCTTCTCAAGACTTAGTGAGGAAATTTAAAAATAGCTTAATACTATGAAAAAAATAATATTTAATTATTTTGCTTTATTTATAGATGGATTAATTATAGAAAAACAAGAAAACAAATTTAAATTAATAATATTTTTACTTCTTATATCTATACCTTTAGCCTATTTTAGTTTACAAAAAGAATTTTGTAAAACATCTGAGATATTAAACGGTATACTGACCTTTGATAGTATCATTATAGGTTTTTTAATAAATTTTTTAATTTTATATGTTTCATTAGGAAACACAAAATATTTAAAAAAATTAAAAAATCAGGAATATAAACTTCCACATAACAATAAAAAACTCATTGTAGGGAAAAAACCTATATCTATATATCAGTATATACTTTCAAAAATATTTTTTACGATTGGAATTGGATTGTTTTTGGCATTATTAATATTTTTTTCTTATATATATTGTTACACAAACTTATCTATAGTATTTAATGATTTTGTCAGAATATTTGCCAAATTCTCCCTTTCAGAGCTGGTTATTGCTACATCCTTATATTTTATTTTCTATACATATAGACTGATAAATAAATTTTACATGCTACTTTTTGTTTATGTTAAAGAATAATTTTAAGCCACACTAACCCCTACCACTCTCCCCACTCCCACCTCATTTCTGTTAATCTCTGTATAAGCAGGACTTATAACATCAACCTTAAATACCCCTTTTATATCCATTAGCTTATAAACAAGAACATCGGGATTTATTGCTCTTCCTATTTTGCTTCTTGTTTCAAGGATAAATTCTTCTACTCTTTTGTTTGCTTCTTCCAAAATCTGACTTGTCATAGGAACATAATCTGGAAGCAAGGTAAGCCCTACTTCAACATCATAAGGAACCTCTGTCACAGCATTAATATGGACTAAATCTGTTAAAGGTCTAACATCTTCGGCTGACAGTATTTGACTAACCTTATCTAAAACCGTTTGTGGAACCGGCAGGTCTTTTGTTAAAACAATAACAAAAACTTCTCCCGGTGTAGTAGAATCAGAATAAACATTTACATCAATAATAGAGCTATCTGCCGTCATAGCCCAGAATATATAACCTTTTTTGCTTCCTGCAGTGTTAAATCTCCAGGGTGCAAGTCTAATCCTATCCCGTAAGTGATCATCATCTTCGGCTTCTGTTCCTCCAGTGGAGACTGTTATATTTTCTGCTTTTAGAATATAAGAAACAGGGCTTACAAGCTGGTTTATCTCCCCAGCAACAAATCCATTACCAACTGTTCCAGCTGTTTCACATTCGTAAACCACATCAGAAGTTTGGACATCTGCAGGAACTATAACTGTTTCAGATGGTTTGAAAATAGTTCTACCATCTTTTGCAACTAATTTTATATTCTCATCAATAATAACTTGTGGATGTGGCGTTTCAAAGGTGAATCTAACAGTAGTTTTTGCTGGCTGTGGTGGAAGTCTAACAACACCAAACCATTCCCCTAAAAGGTCTAAAGCCTCTCCAGATGCATATCTTAAAAAGTTTTGTTTTCTATAGTAGTTAATCTTTCCTTCAAGCTGGGTTTGGTTGTAGGCTATAAGGTCTATAATAAAACTTTCTACATCTGAAGGATTAACCCATACTCCAGTCATATTATAGTAGTCTTCCCTGAGCTTAGATATGATTTCGTCTGGAGGTGTTATTGTAAACATATCTTATCTCCTTACAAAATCTTTTCTTTATCTACTGAAGTTTCAGCATTTTGCTGTATTTCATCTATAACTGCATTGGCAATAGCCTGTGCAAACTTATCTATCCAGTTTATGTTGTCCCTGCCTTTCCCATTTATATTAAATCCCTGAGCCTGAAGCTCATTTATTATTCTGTTTTTTAAACTTACTTTATCTAAAGCCATCTTTTACCCCTTTGATATTTTTACGTTAACCGAATAGTCCGAGTGTGGATTTCCTGTGAAAGGACAAACACAATTCTGAGTAACTACTCCAGATAGATCTGCAGATCCTCCGTCTATATCTACTCCACCTTTTGAGATAAGTGTTGTTTTTCCATTTACAGTTATCTCTGCAGTTCCTTTTATATCTACAAAAAGTTTGTGAGCTTCCCTGTCATATTTAATCACAGTGCCATCTTTGAATTTTTTTATCCATTTTTCTCTTGTAGCCTCTGGAGGAGTATCTTCCTGTGTGTAAAAACTTCCTAAAACAAATCCCCTTTCAAAAGCTGGAGGGGTAAAAACGCATAAAACCATTTCATCTATATCAGGTAGCCAGTATTCTTTGTCATATTGGGTTTTTGTAAACAAAACAGGTAGCCAGTAGGTTGTGAGACTGTCGTGTTCTTCAAGTTTTACTCTAACAAAGCCCCTTTCTTCATCAATGGCAACTACTTTACCAAGAGCAAAAATCCTATTAAGCATTGCATATATATGCTCTACCTGTTCTTTTAGCTCTCTAATATCGTTAAACAATTGTTTTCCTCCTGAAAAATCTTGAAACAAAAGACTTCGTATCCGTAGCGACCTCAAAACCACTAATTGCCATTTCTAATGCGTCAATCAGGTCATCGTGTGAGCCTTTTGGAAACTCAAGTAATTGTTGGATTAACAGCTTTTGATTTTCTTTAAACTTGATTAAGCCATTTTCAATTAATGGTGATAGTTTTTGAATTCTAACTTCTTTTTGGACTTTAGGTTTTATTGGTTTTACAGGCAGATGTATTCCCCTTTTAGAAGCTTCCCTCATAACTTGATTTTTGTATATTTCCTGAAAAGCAACTGCTTCAAAGATTATAGATTTAGGTTTAAAAATCTGAAATTTTTCTATTATTTTTTCTATTAGTTTTAAATCTGAAATCTTATCTGCATACGCATCTAAAACATAATAAATTCCTGTATCTTTATCTTTTCCAACTGTAACAATTGCAGAATAATCACCTTTAGCCTTACCTGTTGCAGGGTCAACTGCAGTAATTATTTCAAGTTTTTTGTTTGCTATTTCTAAGGATTGATAGTATTCAATCCAGTCAGGTTTAAATACCATGTCTTCTTCACTTAAAGGCTCGTTCATATACTCAGTAGAAAATGCTATAGAACCTAAAGCCATTTTTTTCTTTTCAAGGTCTTTTAAGCTCCATCTTTTTTCCCATAGGGGTTTGCCATTTTCTAAAATTGCAGAAAATCTAAGTCCAAGCCAGTTTTTAAGTTTTTCTTCTTCTATTTCTTTCAGTAGCCTTGAAGGTAAATCATCGTTATGAAAAATAGTATTAACAACCACAATAAAGGCATCTTTACCAAGAGCCATAACAACTCGTCTAAACCATCTGTCTAATTTTTCTCTTTGAGTAGGAGAATTAACTAAATCATCTTTCATGATATCATCAGCAATAATTAAATCTGGTCTATTTTCCCTGTATCTAATACCTCTCATAGAACTACCAGCACCTTTTGAAACAATTGCAGTATCATTTTTTAAAACAATAAAATCTGTTTTCCATTTTTCACCTTTTAGCTCCCCAAAATCTTCAAGTATAAGCTCGTTTTCCTCAAGCTCTGCTTTTATGTTTTCTAAAAATAGCTCTGCCATATCTTTAGAAGCAGAAATTAAAAGGATAAATTTAGATTTACCACTTAAAACTCGCCAAAGGGGATAAGCAAGGCTCATTCTTGTGGATTTTGCATGCTCTCTTGGTTCTACATCAACAATGCCTTCAAGGGTGTCTATTGGTTTTAGTAGGTTGTGGTATTTGGAGTTTATAAAAGGCTTTAGTTTTTCTATTTGCTCTTTTGATACTTTTTCTTGATTAATAATATCTACAAGGATTTTATGATACTCGGCAGGCTTTGTATTAAAGTAGTGGGGAAGGTAATAATAGCAAAAAAACCAAAAATCATCTTTAGCCTTTTTTACTCTTTCAGCTTTTTCTTTATCTACTGATACATCAACCTTTTCTAAAGCCTTTTTTAATGCTTTCTTCTTTAAGCTCATAGCGATTTTTTGATTACCTCAACAACCGCTTCTGCAAGCTGTGGATTATCTTTAAATCTTTCTTTTGCTTCTTTGGTAGCCTTTTCAAGGAAACTTTCAAACATTTTGCTGTATTTATCCTCAAGTTCTGTTTGAGTTTTTTCTGTATAAGCTGTGGCTCTCATAAAGTTAGAAAGGGTGTTCATTGCATCTTTTATAATGGATAAATGCTTCTCCAAACTATCTATATCTGCAGTTTTTGATACATTATCAAGAACATAAATCAGCTGTTGATAGATACCAACCAGAGCAAAGGACAAACCTTTAGTAGCAGATAAAAGCTCTCCATTTTCAAGTGTTTCACCAAACATTAAAGCTATATCAAACATATCTTGCTTATCTTTAAACCAGTTCCAGAGGGATTTATAGCTAATCTCTATTCCGTATTTTTCCTCAAGATAGTTCTCCAGATATTCAAAAGTTCTACCTTGTCTTCTAAGCTGTATAATTTCCTGTTTTATATGCTCTGGTAGTTTGTCAAACTTTTTTAATCTTGTTTTTCTCATTTTAAATCCCTTGGAAGGTCTATAGTTTCATCAATTCTTTTTTTGTCTATAAGTAGATATGCTTTTTCTGTAGCAAATAAAATCGTATCTGCATCAAGATAAAGAGCTTCTTTCCTTAAATATCCATCATTTATAAGGTCAAGAATTATATCTTTTAAAATAGACAGCTCAATCGCAGCAGGTTCATAGTATCTAAGCAAAAGTGCATAAATTTCTCCAAGAGTAAGCCCAGATAAAGGCTTAACATTCCTGTAAAATCCAAGTATTCTGCCTTTTATTCTCGCTTTTTCTATCATTTTCCAGCTCCGTTATTGTTGTTTTTCAAAGCAATATGAAAAAGTTCTTTAATTTCAGCTCTAAATTTTTCATCTCTTTCTATAAGTGTTTTGTGAAGTACTTCAAATCTTCTGTTTGTATCATTTATAAGTGATATAAAATCCAGCTTTTCTACATAGTTGTTTTCCTGTTTCAGTATTTTTTTATCAAGCTCGTGATACTTTTCTTTTTGTTCTGTTTCAAGCTGATGATAAATTTCATAAAGCTTTTTTATTTCATCTGAAACTTGATTGAATTTTTCTTCTACAGATTTAAATCGCTTATCTATGAATTGTTTAATTTCTTCTGCTTCTTTAGCACGATTTTTGTTCTGGAAGTACAAATATACTAAAACACCTATAAAAATCGCTGCTGGAGGTAAGTAATCCTTCAAAGCCGAGATAAATAGACTTTCCACCTGCTATCTCTCCCAATCAGATTATTTCTTATCAATATAGCAGGTGGATAAGATTAAGATGTTATATATAACATATAATTTCCGAAAAAAATGGGACATCCCCACATTCGCAAATCCTTTAATATCAATAACTGTAGAGCTGTCCCAGACACATTAAAATGGCACTTTCAGTTTGTCTAAAAAAATGGGACAGTTTGAAAATTTCTGATTTATTTTGAGATTATTCTCTGAAGTTTTAAGCCCAGCTTTCTGAAGCAATTTCTACAAATGTGAAGGTGGTTTTTGAGTTCTCCGTCAACATAACCACTGGAGTGGAAAATATCTCTGCCTTTATGGCTCTTTTGGCAAAAATCACATTTGATAATAATATCTGGCTTATTGTTCATTTTTTAAATTCTCTTTCAGACTCTCACACCAGTTTTTATACTTCAACCAGTTCTCAGATATTATCTTTGCATTCTCCATATCCGCACAATAATAATACTTTCCTCCAAATTTAACACGGAAAATCTGATATTTTTGGAATTCAGGTTTTTCAGGAACAACAGGCTTCTCACATTTCATATATACGGGCTTTTCTATGTACTTGTAAATTACTTTAGGTTCTTGTTTCGTTGCACAGCTACTTGCCAATATGGCTGAGAGTATCAAATATAAAGTCCTTTTCATGGAGCTGTTCTCCTGTTTCAATCTTAAGTTTGCAGTTTTGTTTAGTAATAACAGTTGGCTTTATATCTTTTGGTTTGGTAGTTTTTATCTTTTGTAAGTTAGATATTAGTTTTTCTTTATCTTTTAACAGTTTCCTGCAAAGTCTTTGATTATCTTTCAGGTTCTGCTGCAAATTCTTAATTACTTTATCTTTTGCTTCTATGTTTTCTAAAAAAGTTTTACTGTTTGATTTGCAGAGTTTTAAGCTGTGTTCTTTTTCTCGTAGTTGTAATCTGATTTCCGCTAATTCTTTATTTAGTTTCTCAATTTTCAACTTTTGATATACAAAACCACCCACCATCAGCGAAGCTAAAACCACATAAACAAAAATTCTCTTATTTGGAAGCAAAAGACTTAAGAGCTGTAGCAAATTTATTCACCCCGTATAAACTTAATAAAAGTAAATAAAGATTGTCTGGTAAATCTGGTATTTTCTTCTCGGTTATTGCTATGTATCCAGAAAAACTAATATAAAAAAGCAAAATAACAGCTGTTGAAATTCTACTAAAAGACCATTTTCCGTTTTCCTCTTGAAACATCTGCTTTATTATTTCCATCCTTTCTTCTCCAATAGATGGTAAACATGCAGAAAATCAATTCCAGATAATTCTGTTTCCTTCCACTCGTTCCAATCCATTGCTTTCTCCCACTGGTAGTCGTTCTTGCGGGCTCTTGGTGGCAGGATTTCTTCAAATTCTTCATATTCTGCAGGTCTTCTTCTGAGAATGTCTTTGATGTTTTTTACTTTTCTTTTTCTAAATTGCACATTGGCTTTTTTGTTTTCTGCCTCAGACTGATATGTATAGTCAAATAGATGTAATTCATGAATGTCTATAGCTCCCATAATTGCTGCAAATTCAGGATTAAACCAGAACCGTTCATGAATAAACTTCATTGCATATTTATAAACAGGATTAGAAGTAAGTTTATAAAGAGTATAGTAGTATAGGAAGTTTGAATGAACATAATACCACTGCATATATCTGTAATTTTTAATCCGAACAGTAAATGTCGGATTAACCAGGATATCAACAAAAGCTATCGGAAAAACAATATAGTAAAGAGCTAAATATTTCTTTTCTTTTGTAAGTCTATATTGAAGTTGTAAAAGTGTCAGCAAGGGCAAAAAGTGTCCTGCATTTGCGAAAAACCAGCGTAACAAATATCCCCTATCAGAAGTTTCACTGTAGCTCTTGAATTGAAGATAAGGCTTTTCAAAAATGGCACTTTGAAAAGCTTTTATTAGTTCTTCCTTAAACTCTGCATCTTCGTCAATTTTTCTTCTATAGAGCAAATGAAGTAAAGCGTAAGAATATCCAGCGAACATATCACCGCTGAAATTTTTTCTTGTGATTATTCCGGGTTTTCTGTAAAACTTACCGTCTTTTATATACGATTTAAAAGCCTGGCAAACCTTATCACTATCTGTTGCAACCAGAAGTATAGATACGAACTTTGCACTATCCCCGGCGTAAATGATTTTGTCAATATTTGATATAAGCCTTTCTTTTGTCTGTTCTGCAAAGTCCGATAAGTTTGTTTTTGGGGAGTGTTTCAGGTTTGAAATATTGAAAGTAAAGCCTGTCCAGAGAAACCTAACTGCAAAATTCAGGCTCCACCTAATTGGTGATAGTAATAGGATTCCCAAATATTGTAGAAAAAAATACAAATAAAACATCTCTAAATCTCCCCTGTTTCTGTTTTCATGCACTTTCTATACGTTTCTTTAAACACTTCAATTTTTTCTTTTTCATTTTCTGCAGTTGCTTCTGCTTTTACAGAAGCGAGTTCTTTGCAAAGCTCAAATCGTGTCTTCGGGAAAGTATCTTTTGTATAGGTATGAACCTCAAAAGTCTGTGCCTGGGCGGCAATTGCCAGCCCAAGCAGAAATGAAAGTGTTTTCATATCATCTACCTCTCATTTTTTTCCATGTAGCACTGTCCTGGAAATGTGGCATTTCACGGAACCTTTTCCATTCGCCCGCCCATTCGAGTTCGAGTTTTTTTGCTATCTCACCAAGTTTTCTGTATGTTTCAGTAGCATTCCAGGCGGGTTTCCCTCCCTGGAGGGGCACCAAATCTACCGCTACAGAGTATTGATGAGCGGACTGCCAGGGTTTGGCATTTGTAACCACTCTTTTAGCCTCGGATGGTGAAAGTGTCCATAGACCAAGTTTTTTTCTTTTCTCGTTGAGTTCTTCAAGTGTAATGCCAAACTTTTCCAATCTTCCCTGCATATACAAGACCTGTTGTTCTTCTTCGGAACGGTATGTGCAGTATACAAGGACGTCTATACCTTCAGATTTTGCTTTTTTCAAAAACTCTGTGAACTTTTTTCTTGATTCAGGATGTAAGTCTTCAATTTTCCTTGATGCCATGGTTGCTACTCCTCAGAAGGTAATGGTGATTGCTGAATAGACTGCTGATATATCTGCTGTTCAATGTTTTTCATATCAACTGCAAGTAGTTCCTGGATATCTGTAAATGCTGAAAGGTCGTTGTCTATGTATGACCAGATCAGATTATCGTATGTTTGATACCAAGACAGTAATGCCTGTGCTTCCGCATCGTTTAGATTTGCATAAAACTGAACATCTGCAAGTCCGTTGTAGCTGTATTGGTCAAGGATATCATTCAACCTTTGTTTTTCAAGCCGCAACAATTCTTTTTGTTTTTGAGCTTTCAACTCATTGAGTGATGGTGGAGGTGGCTCATATACTACAACAACTTTCTCATCAAAGTCCCATTTTCTTTTGCCTTGATTGTTTACAAACTCAAGCCACTGCTGTTCTGTGATTTGTATTGCTTCCTTTGGGATATCTGTGTGAATTTGATCATCATAGAAAGCTTTCGGAAAACCTTGTTCATCAAATATCGCGTATTTCATTTGTTCCTCCTTAATAGCCTATTGCTAAAAACCACAAAATAGGTTGTCCATCTATATCATCATCTCTATCAATTGTGAAAGAACTTGTAGAAAAAGATGTTATAGAAAATGGATTTCCGATACCAGCTGCTCCAAGATCTGAACCGTTAAGATTCTTAACTTGAACCGTTAGAGCAAGAACTGCATTTGGAAACGTTATGGGGAAATTAAATGTTTCCTCTGTATCAGATGTTGAAGTGATAGTTCCCCATTGAATTATCAACCCTGACGGAAGCTTTTGATAACCATTTGTTCCAAAGTTTTTTTCTGCTCCCCAGTCTGTCCAGACTTTGTACTGATTAGTCCCATCTGGACTATATTGAAAATCACTGCTTTTTAGAACGAATTTTTCTCCATATGTATCAATAGTGCCCGCTACTTCAGATGCATCCATGCCAAGATAAAGTAGCATTGAGCCGTCATTATTTTTAATACGAATGCAAGGTCTATTGTTTGATACATCAGAGTAATAGTCTCCAGTTGGCTGAATAGCAAGACTATCTACATTTTTGACAATTGTTAATCTTCCAGTTATAGTATCGTCAACATCACTTCTAACAAATTGGGATGCATTAAGTCCATCGAGTTTGTCAGCATCAAGCCCAGAGCCTGACCCATCTAAATCTAAAATTTTTCCGAGCGAATTTATATTGCTTAAATCAATAGTTGCTTTATTATTCTGCAAATCTGTTATCGCATTTCTCATATCATTATGAGCTGTTGCATCCGTGTTGTGATTATTTATCTCATCATCTACATATTTGCGAGAAGCTAAAACTATAGCAGGATCTATTTTCAGCTGAACGCTGTCAACATTCTCAACTTCCATAATAAAGCGTATATACATATCATTTCCAGCACCCTGGCTTAAAACGGGCTTGTATGTTTCAGGATAGTTTCCAATAGCAATCAGTTTATTTTGATCATCAAATATCCCAACCTCTCTGATTGTGAAACCTCCCTGATCTGCAGGAATAATTCCTTCTACGATTATCCAGTTTGGATTGTCAGAGTCAGTAGTTATTCTGTTTATCTGTGCCCTGTAAACTTCATTTTTGAGAGCTGTTTGAGTTTCGTTCGGTGTGTAATAACTACCGTTTCCATCTCCAACGGCAAACTCTGTGATATTTACTGCTGTTCCGCTTGCCTGTGCGTTTGCAAGTGCTTGTTTTCCGTATGAAGTTAGTATCGTATAGTAATTCTCATTTGTAGCCATTTATAGCCTCCTATGCTGCTTGTGTTACTTGCTGAGGATAAACTGTTGTTGTGTGAACTGCTTGATATCCAATAGCCCTGTAATCTTTGAAAGCTGTTTGAATTTCTTTAACCTGATATGGATAAACTGTCATGTCGTGTCCTGATAAACAGGCTGTTGCTCTGTTTTGTTTGAAGTCTGAGGTGAGGTAGATGTTCAAAACTTCAAGTTTAGAACGCAGATTTTTATATTCTTCAATTAGATTTAAAAGTTTGTCGTATGTATCAGATTGTAAACCTTGATATTTTAGATTTATATCAACTTTGAAATAATATGGATTCCCTCCATACTCAAACCATTCGTTTATTTGTCCTTGTAAATCCAGTAAGTCTAAGATCCTTTTTATTGCCCAGGGGGTTCCCCTTTTTGCTTTTAACAAAATGTTGTTTTTTATTAGCTCTTCCTTTTGCTTTCTGTCAGTGGCAAGCTCCCACTCTGTTTGTGAAATATCAAACTGCCAAGCAAGATCCTCAAGCTCACTATTAGATAAACTTTCAAGTTTATAAACAAGTAGATAAGGCACTTTTGCAGATAGTTGCTGGAAAGATTTCCTTTCAAGCTCTGCAAAAGCTTTTAACCTATTATCTTTTCTTAAGATGTCTGGTAGTAATTTTTCACTCATAC
>JALVEJ010000049.1 GCA_027031025.1 Flavobacteriales bacterium
AGCAAGCCGAACAAAATATACAAAAGTTTAAATTTTTTTGCCTTGTCATTCATAATAGTCTGTTTTTAAATTTCATACAAATTTATAATGATTTTAAATAAGAATCAAACAATTTAAGACTTATTTTTTAACAAATTGGGCTGCCAGATTGACAGCCCAACTTATTGAATTACAAACAATTAAATGTTTATTTAGACATCTCTTTGACGACTTGCTCAGATTTGGCTTTCATATACTCAATCAACTTGTCAACATCTTTGGGATCAACGTGTTGATTAGGCATTGCCAATTTAAATTGCTGACGCAAAGCTTCAATATCCGGATCTTTGTATTTAGATTCAGGATTTAATATCCACTCTCTCAACCATTTGTCACTTCTTCGTTTGTGAATCATTAACAAGTCAGGTCCGTTAAAGGGTTCACCGAATTTGTGACAAGCGTTACAGCCATAGTTCAAGAATTCCATTTCACCCGGTAACATGTTTTTCAACTCGATTGCTGAGGGTTTGAAAGCTTGAACTTTGTTGTCCCAGTTAATTCTTTCGGTATAAGCCAATACACGTTTGTTTTCGGCATCTTGATCAAATGCCACACTTAAATGACCAACCAATTGTCGTTTTTTAGGACTGTTTTGAGGGTCTATGACAATAGGATACACACCGGCTTTTTCAGCATTAAATTTAATAGTAGCCGTTTCGCCGGGCGAATATGGATACATCTTATCGTAAGCTATTACTTCATAAACATAATGATCATAAGGTGTTTGTCCTAAGTTGGTTAAGTGAATAATAACATCTTGTCCTTGCTTAACTTTGATGTCAGCAGGCGTTACTTTACCGTCTTTTATGGTTCCGAATACTTCAACAGTATTGCCTTTTACTTCAACTTTTTCTGCACCGGCTTCGGTAGCATAAGGTGATTTATCCATAGTGACAATATTGGTGCCAACCGGATAAACTTCCAAATTATTAGCTTCATAATAAGTTCTGTCAATCATAGCCGTATAGTGTGGTTCTCCCATTGGTAACGGCATGTCATAAATCAACTTAGGATGTTCTGCACCTATATCAATTAACTGGTGGTTTTGCGGATGCAAAGGGCCAACCGGATTGAAACGGTCAATAGATAATTTATCCAAAGAAACTAAGTATTTACCTTTTGGCTTCTTGGTATCACCATGGTAAGATACCAAGTGACCGATATTATAGTGTGAAGGGACAAAATCTAAAACTTTTAAGTTTTTATAATCCCATTTGGTCACTCTTGAATCTACATAAATAGACGTGTAAACTATACCGTCTCTACTGTCATATTGGTTATGAAGTGGCCCTAAACCTACTTCTAAACTTCCGTGAAGAGCGGCATCTAATGGAATAATAGGAATACCATACTCGTCTTTACCTTCAAAGTTTTTATCTTTGATGGCTTTCATAATTTTATCAAAGCTGTATACCCAAGCATGAGAATCCAATTTACCCGCCACGATGATATATTCACCACTGGGGTTAACATCGACTCCGTGCGGTGATTTGGGTTCGGGAATCAAATACAATAAGCCATATTTGATAGACTCGGGTATGGTAATCACGCGCATACCGTTGATAACTTTTTTACCGATTTTTCCGGCTTTAATTAACTCTTCAGCTTTTTTCCAATTGGTTACGTGTAAGTAATCCACATCTCTTGAAGAACAACCGGCTTCAAACGGCGGGCGTCCTTGCATGATACCACCAAAGTAAACTTCTGAACAGAATGAGTTGGTAAAACCCCAACCATAAGATTTGCCTTTTCCCGCATCAGACAAATCTTGGGTATAAGGCGGAAATTCAAAGGTAAAAGATTGGTCTTTAATCACATCACCTTTGTCGTTATCAAATTTCCAGTAAGTCAAACCGCCTCTCCAATATTTTTTATAGTTTTCTTCGGTTAACGGATAGTATTTTCTATCAAACGGCGCAGGATATTGCGCAGCTTCCATAAAATATTCGGAGTTTGGCGTAAAGAAACAACCACCGTGATCTGAACGGAAAATAGGATTTTGTATTACTTTTTTAACGGACCAGTCTCTAAGGTCTACAATAAAAACCCTCGGGTTGGCTTTATCGTTGATAGCCAACCATTTTCCATTATAGTCACCATTGGTTTCGGAAAAACCCGGATGGTGCGTATCACCCCATAAAATTTCGGTCCCATCAATAAAACCTTTTTTTAATAAATTAAAGGTTTCTTCAGAGTAACCATAACCGGCATAAGGCTGACGGGTATTGATAGGGACATATTTTACCATACGCATAGAAGGCACAACGTAAGAAGGCAAGTTCCCTTCTTGACCACCCGAATTAGCCGTGATAGCTTCATCTTTAACGTTATCAGGCGTATATGTTTTAACAGCTGCTAAAACATCGTCTTCGTTCAAACCTCTACGTTTAACTATGTCTTGGAAAGATTCCTTTCCTCTCGGCGCACCTATATCTCCGGCACCGGCTTTGGTTCCGCCCTTGTGGTCACCGCCACAACTGGTGGCAGAAACAGCCACAAGCATTAAGGACATGGTCGCACTTACAATACGCAACCAAGATTTATTTTTGATATTTTTCATAATCCAATTCAATTTAGATTTTTTATACATTATATTTTATTGTTCTTTAGCTAATTTTTCACTTAACAATTTCTTAGCTCTCAAACCAACATCGGCAGCTTTAACTTGATATTGGAAATATTGTTCAGCCCACAAGAAAGCGTCTTTCCATTTGCCTTCTTTGGCATATTTTTTATATTTTTCCTCTGCCATTTTACCTTTATTCAATTGGTCAAAGGCATCATCAACTAAAGCTTTTACGTAAGGATATTTAGCAAAATTGTTTTTCTTGAGATAATCAACTACACTATTGATAACATCTCCTGTTTGTTTAATAACTTTAAGTTTTTCTTCATATTTTTTCTTATACTCAGCCAATTGTTCTTTGGTTAATTTTTGACTGATATCACCAATAGGGCCGCCTTTATAGCCTTTGGGTCTTACCAATAAGATACCTTCCATTTCCAAGTGCAAGGCAGAACAGAACTCGGTACAATAGTAAGGGAATACACCGGCTTTATCGGCTACAAAAGTTAATGAAGCGGTTTTTCCGGGTTCGAAAGAACCATGTTTACCATAGGTATCAACGGTAAAGCCATGTGTTTCGTCTTCGGCTCTTTCCAAGTTGGTTAAGTGGAAAGTAACGATATCGCCTTGGTTTACTTCAACAATTTCAGGTGTGATATGTGAACGAATCAAGGTGCCGAACACGTGAACGCGGTTACCTTGACGGTCGATTTTTTCTTGACCGGCAACAGCACGGAAAGGTGAAGGTTCTCCGGTTCGTGAGTTGGTTCCGGTAGGATACCGGATAATCGGTTTAATAGTTGTACGCAAAATAGCAACATTACCATAAACATTAGCTTGTGGCAAAGTCATGGTGTAAGTATCCACCATTTCGTCATCGGCTGAAATATCAATTAAGTGTTGTACACTCGGACGAACGGGACCGGTTTTAGGTAAGTTTTTCAAATAGGCTTCTTTGTCAACAGCAATCAAATAATTGGAATGCGGTTCGGCTGACAAGCCTTGTGGTGTTGTTAAATAAGATGGTTTAAAGTTCAATTTAATTGCATCCATTTTTTTACCGGTTTCGTAATTGAAACGAACGATTTTGCTGTCATCGTGTGCAGATGCATAGGCTACATTTTTACGATAGTCAAAAGTGACATCAACAACGCCTTTTCCAACAGGAATGGATTTATGCATCACTGCATCGGCTTTGACATTTTTACCCAAATTGGCTTTCATTTTGGCAGCATCTAATACCAAAACATTGTCAGCGGCTACAACGACATATTTTCCGTCAGGAGAAACTTTTACCATATTGGCAGTAGCAGGCAATTCAACAAAGCTGGTGATGCCGGCTTTTTGCACTTCTTTTAAAGGAATAAATTGCGAAAAAGTCGTCGGCACTTTTTTCATACCTTCGGCTTTTTTATAATCTAAGGCATATACGTAAGTTTTACCGTTATTAAAAGCCAAACCGAATAATAAGCCTTCGGAAGCGCCTTTACCTACATCATTATAATCATATGTATAAGGCGGCATTTCAACAGTAAATGATTTTTCTTTTAAGATACGACCTTTGTGTTCACCTTCTTTCTCAATACGATGAACTTTCCAGAAAGTAATACCGTTTTGAGCTTTGGATATATCGATTACTTTGTTGTCCCAAGGCATAGGGAATTGACCCGATTGCACGACATATTCGGTGTTAGGTGTAACTGCCGCTTCGGGGAATACACTTTTTAAAATGGTATTAGATAAGACTTGTTTGGTTTCAAAATCATCTAAACCCATCAAAGCAATACGGGCATTAGCGCCATCGGAAAAGAAGGCATATTTACCATCGTATTTACCATTAGTTTCCGAAAAAGCCGGAAAACGCATATCACCGTAAGTAGGAATACGGTTGTCAGGGTTAGATTTTTTCAACAACAACGAACTTTCGTCATCAAAACCGAAACCTTGCCAAGGTTCAGGTGTAAAGACACCTACATATTTGTAGATACGCATACTGGGGATACCATATACAATCATGGTTCCCGAGTTACCGGTACCTACAATACCAAAGTATTCATCACGTCCTCCGCGAGGCATGAAGGTTTTTACAGCAGCAATCTTGTCTTTGTCAGACAGACCCCGCGCTTTCATTACAGCGTCCACTGTTTCTTGGGCTGCTAATTTTGATATCCCCATTAAGAATACCAAAATTACAA